>NZ_JBFUIR010000047.1:0-38798 GCF_056401755.1 Pseudomonas sp. P4_D7
GCTCCCACATTGGAATGCGTTCCCTGTGGGAGCGAGCTTGCTCGCGAAGAGGCCGGATCAATCGGCACATTTTCCAGAGCAGAAAACAAAAAGCCCCGGCACTCACATGCCGGGGCTCTTGTTTTTCAGCGCGTCACTCAGACCTGCGGGTCGCCCACGTGCAGGATCTTCATGCCGTTGGTGCCGCCGGTGGTGTGGTAGCTGTCGCCCTTGGTCAGGATGACCCAGTCGCCTTTTTCCACAACGCCGCGTTTGGTCAGCTCGTCGATGGCCTTCTGGCTGACTTCGTGCGGTTCCAGCGAAGCCGGATCGAACGGAATGGTGTACACGCCACGGAACATTGCCGCGCGGGCCTGGGCTTCGCGGTGCGGGGTGAAGGCGTAGATCGGCACCGAGGAGCGGATACGCGACATGATCAGCGGAGTGAAGCCACTTTCGGTCAGTGCGATGATCGCTTTGACGCCCGGGAAGTGGTTGGCGGTGTACATGGTCGCCAGCGCGATGCTTTCGTCGCAACGGCTGAATTCCTTGCCGATACGGTGGCTGGAGGTCTTGCCGGTCGGGTGCTTCTCGGCGCCGACGCAGATGCGCGCCATTGCCTGCACGGCTTCCAGCGGGTACAGACCAGCGGCGGATTCGGCGGACAGCATCACGGCGTCGGTGTAGTCGAGTACGGCGTTGGCTACGTCGGACACTTCGGCGCGGGTCGGCATCGGATTCTGGATCATCGACTCCATCATCTGGGTCGCGACGATCACTGCCTTGTTGTGGCGGCGTGCGTGCAGAATGATTTTCTTCTGAATGCCGACCAGTTCGGCGTCGCCGATTTCCACGCCCAAGTCACCACGGGCAACCATCACCGCGTCGGATGCCTTGATCAGGCCGTCGAGGGTTTCGTCGTCCGCTACGGCTTCAGCGCGTTCGATCTTCGCCACCAGCCAGGCAGTGCCGCCGGCCTCGTCGCGCAGTTGACGGGCGTATTCCATGTCGGCAGCGTCACGCGGGAAGGACACCGCGAGGTAGTCGACTTCCATTTCTGCAGCGAGCTTGATGTCGGCCTTGTCTTTTTCAGTCAGAGCCGGCGCGGTCAGACCGCCACCGCGACGGTTGATGCCTTTGTGGTCGGACAGCGGGCCGCCGATGGTCACGGTGCAATGCAATTCTGTTGCGGTGGCGGTATCCACGCGCATTACCACGCGGCCGTCGTCGAGCAGCAGCTCGTCGCCCACGCCGCAGTCCTTGACCAGATCCGGGTAGTCGATGCCGACCACTTGCTGGTTGCCTTCGGTCAACGGATGGCTGGTGGAGAAGGTGAACTTGTCACCGATCTTCAGCTCGATCTTCTTGTTGGCGAATTTGGCGATACGGATTTTCGGGCCTTGCAGGTCGCCGAGCAGGGCGACGAAACGGCCGTGCTTGGCGGCGAGGTCACGCACCAGCTTCGCGCGAGCCTTGTGCTCGTCGGGGGTGCCGTGGGAGAAGTTCAGACGGGCAACGTCCAGACCAGCCAGAATCAGCTGTTCAAGAACTTCCGGCGAGTTACTGGCCGGGCCAAGGGTAGCGACGATTTTGGTACGACGGACGGACATGCAAAGACTCCTGAGTTCAAGCGCTAGCGAAGGCTACTATGCTCTTGGGGTGTAGTCATTGTTCGTTTGCACTACTTATCGTTTTCTTTATTGAACGCAGCGTTTTTCAATTCGACGTTCCAGGCAATACACCGTTCATCGGAACTGGTATTTCTTACAGGTGTCACCCGGTTTTCCTGTCGGTATAAAAAATCGCATCTCGCCAATGGTTGGCGAGGTGAAGAGGCTGCCGACATGACCGTAAAAAAAGACGCATCTGAAGCACTCGAGCCACCAGTGATTACTTCACCGCAAAATGGGGATAGACCAGGTGCAAGGTTTGTCGTGAAGGGGACCGCTACTCCTGGCAGTACCGTGCGCGCTTACAGCACCAAGGATTCTTTGAGTCCGCTTTTCAGTCAAGATGTTGGCCCTGGTAACAACTGGTCGAGTTTGATAGACCTGCGGCAGTTCGGATTCTACGTTGTCGAGGTTGCACCCAACGGCGAAGTCTCGCCACGTTCACCCGTCGTCACAATCCATCTCGCGTCCGAGCTGTCCGCGCCGCACAACGATGCCGTTGAATCCTGACGACTCGATTCACTGCAGCGTGCAAGGCGGCATTGAAGATTTCCAGTCGCGGGTCGATAAAGAGCACAAGACAGGAGAACCCCCATGCGATTGTTGCCCATTGCCGCCCTTGCCCTCAGCGTCCTCGCCGTTTCGGGCTGCACCCGTTGGTCGATGAACCACCATTTGAACAACGCCTACAGCGCCTACGATCGTGGCAACTGCGAGCAGGTCATGCTCGAACTGTCCAAGGTCGAACGCGCCAGCCGTGCCCGCCCGTACGTGTGGCCGGAAGTGTCGATGATGCGCGGCCAGTGCCTGGAACGGCAGAAAATGTTTGTCGACGCGGCGCAGACCTATCAGTTCATCATCGCCTCGTACCCGAACAGCGAATACGCCTATCGCGCCCGTGCCCGTCTGGAAACCTTGCAGAGCCTGGGCCATTACCCGACGCGCAGTGCCGCTGCCGTGGTGCGCCCGACCCGTTTCTGATGACAGTTGTCATACAAAATCTGGCCGTGTGTACAAGCTGAGCTATAGTCGAATAACCCGGATTCGGCACCGCGTTCTGAATCCGGAGCAACACCTGCGACTGGCAGTTGTAAGGTGACGGCGACGTAGCGACCGTCACACCGGAAGCGGGGAGAGCGAGCCTGCGATGCAGGCACGTTCCGAAGCAAGGTGCGGCTCTGTGACGGAGCCTTGCATGGCGAACTGCGCATGTTTACCGAACGGATCGAACGGCATCAGTTGCCGTATTTCCTCAGAGTGTTCAACAGCGTCACCGAAAAGCCCATCGGTTTTCTCGGCAACCTCTCCGAAGACGGGCTGATGCTCATCAGCCAATTGCCCATGATGGTCGGCGTGGACTTTCAGTTACGCCTGAAAATCCCCGCCAGCGATGGCTGCCAACAGGTGATCGACTTCACCGCGTGCTGCGTGTGGTGCCATGAAGACGCCACGCCGCTGCACTACGACGCCGGCTTCGTCCTGCAACGCGCCCCGCCGGAATTTGGGCAGCTGGTGCAGGCGTTGCAGCGTTATTTCAGTTTTCAGCCGTTGCCGGCTTCGGCCTGATTCAAACTGTCAGACGTTTCGCGTGCACTCGCTTCACCTTCGATCTATGACGTGCAGGTATCCGTAGGAGCAGCTTTGTGTTCCGGGCCAAGGGTGCTAGCCGGCAGGCGGTGGTCTGCCGCTTTTGGAAGAATTACCGTTGGTCGGGACTGTCAGGTTTTACAGGTGCCCGCATTGTGAGAGCAGCCGTAGTCTGAGCAATCGTCATTTTTTGGAAAATGACTGCCGACTGTGGAGCGCGACAGATGACATCTGACGAAGAAAAGGATATCGGACACAAGCCAGAGTTTAAAAAGGATGAACTCCGGCCGTCAGTGTCAGACGCGGGTTCATTATCTAACGCTGGGAATATCGAATCGGGTGGCCATGAACTCCGTAAGCCGGATACGGTACAGGTCGTTAAACCGGATAACCTTGCTTGGGTCGAGAAGTCATTCAATTTGCGTTTTATATTGCCGATGGTTGATGGGGTTCATCAAGTCTGGATATATGTCCATGTTGTTAATGAATGGGCGTATGAATTGTCCGGTGAATGGTTTAACGCTGAGGGGTTTCATGATTGGGAGATTTCTTCAACTTTGTCTGGGATCGCTCAACTGAGTATTCGATGGAGGTATGGATCCGAGTTTTCAGACTACACCACTCGAAATTATTTCATTACTTCCGAACCTATAGCTGAAAATATTCAAGGAACCGTGTTGAGCGGGTCGGGTGGTGAGCTTGGCGAATGCGTTCCGGTACTCGTCGATGGAGACGATACTACTGTTATCGGTCAGAAATTTTCTGGCGGTGGGAACTGGAGAGTCAATGTTTCCCAGAATTTACCTATCGGCTATATAAACGTCTTTATTCGGCAATCCGTTAGTCACAATGCTCAAAATCATTCTAGAGACGGGAAGACCAAAAGGATCCTTAATCTCACTGTGCCAAAGCTGACTTCACCCTCTGTCAATGAGACCGTGGGGGCGGGGACGTTATTGTTTAAAGGTACTGGGCATCCTGGCTTGACTCTTCAGATTGTCAGGGCAGATAACCACTCTGTAATTTTGAGTGATCCGCTTGAAACGACGACGGTGTTGTGGGAGATGCCTAGGGTGATGTCGGATATCAACAGCGGTGAATTGAGCGTAAAAGTCAAATATCAGCACCTCGCTATTGGGGTTGGTTACACCGATCCCAGTACCTTTATGGTTGTTGGTTGGCCGCGCATCCCGAAACCTGTATTTGCGCAAGATCAGTCATTTGTTCTTGAGGGCGATAACGGTCTGCGCGATGCAACGATTGTAGTGTACCTGGACCTGACAACTTCCCTGGTGGGAGTGGGCAGGGTGTCGAACGTTAACGGTAGTTGGAGCGTGTCTGTCGCCGAGTTGCCGCCGGGGCCGGTCAGCCTGGTGGCTGAACAGGTTTTTCAAAACGTCCCTTCCGGTCGCGGCGAGCCGCGTGCTTTCCGGATCCGCCCTCCACAACTGGAAATACCTGAGGTCACCTTTCTCCCCGATTCAAGCTTGAAATTCTCCGGCAACGGCCATTTCGATCAAAACCTCAGGACCGAAATCCAGTTCTCTGCCAGCAACGGCTCGCTGCCTTTGCCTCCCAACGTCCGCGTCGATGGGCAAGGCGAGTGGGAAACTGCCCCCGTTGTCTGGCCTCTGGGCAGCTACGATGTGACGGTGATTCAAAAGATCGCCGACAACGCCAATGGCTGGATCGAATCGCTGCCGCTTGAATTCGAAGTCCACAACGACATGCCGGATATCACCGAGGCGAGCTACACCGAGGAGTATCTACCCGTCTTCAGCGGCAAAGGTTACACAGGCGCCACCGTCTCGCTCAGGTTTCCCGATACAACCGAGGCTGCACGAAGTGTAGTGGTCGTGAATGGCCAATGGTCGACTCCGGCATTGGTGGAGTGGGGGCCAACCAAAACGCGGGAAGTGCGCATTACACAGCATCTGGGAAATCATCCTTCGCAACGTCCTTTCATCCTGGACGTCACGATTCCACCGCTGGCGCCAGGCCTGGATGATCCTTCCGGGGAGGGGCTGGAGCCGATTTTCAGTGGCACTTGTTGGTCTGGAGCGGTGGTAAAGCTCCGGTTCAGCGACGACGGCTTGGAGTACGAAGCGGATGTGGAGGGTGAGCGCTGGGCATTTCAGCGAACCAAAGCATTTGAACCTGGAGTCCTCCACCGCGTCACCGTTACCCAGATCGTTGTCGATCTCCCTTCAGTGCCGGCATCGAAAACCTTCACTGTCCACAGAGTCATGTTGCAACCGCTCATCGTCGCGCCGGTATCCGGCACAGAAGTGGGGTACGACGTCACCATTGAAGGTGATAACGGCATGCAGGGCGCGATGATGCAATTGCATGACAGCCAGATGGGAAGAACGCTGGGTGCTCCGCTCGAATTGCTTGAGGAGGGTAAATGGTCGATCGAACTACGCGATCTGGAGCTGAGGCCTTACTTCCTCCATGCGCAACAGATACTTAACGGGCAAGAGTCGACCAACAGCGCTGTGCACGAACTCAAGGTGGTGGTGCCGCCGCCTCGATTCACGACGCCGATCCCTGGCGGGAAAGCGCCGCGCACCTCGAAGATTGCTGGCACTGGCCGACCTGGCGCGCGGGTGGAGGTCTGGCTGGAAGGCGCTACTGAGCCATTGCTGACGGATATTGAGGTGAACGCATCAGACAACTGGGAGGCCGAAGTGAGTTTGCCGGTGGGAATCACAACCATCTGGGCTTTTCAAACCTTCGTCCACAATGGCACTCCACAACGCTCTCAGCCCAATGAGCGTTTGCGTTACAAGGTCGTGCCGGCGACTCCGTTTATCGAAACCCCGACTGCCGATGACCATGTCGGCCGACGGGTCGTGGTGTCGGGTTTCGCGACGCCCGGCGACACCGTGACCGTGACGCTGGGTAGCGACCAGGCAAGCGCCGAGGTGCGGGAAAACCGGACGTGGTCGGTAACGCTGAAGCCTGGGCAAAACGAAGGCAATCATGAGCTGGAAGTTGTGGCGGCTTACGAAGGGTTTGAATCCGATAGCGCGAAACGCACGGTTCAGCTGGCAACTTATCTGCCCACCATTGAGATACCCGCGCCGGGACGCTGGGTCAGCAACCCGGTGCTGTTTGCCGGCACGGGCCGTCAAGGTGTCGGTGTTCTGGTCGACCCGTTCAACCCGGACAAGACATGGGCAGCGTCGATTCAGGTCGACCCTGACTGGCAAGGCCTGTCTGACCAAGCGCTACCGT
Organism: Pseudomonas sp. P4_D7; assembly: GCF_056401755.1. NCBI lineage: Bacteria > Pseudomonadati > Pseudomonadota > Gammaproteobacteria > Pseudomonadales > Pseudomonadaceae > Pseudomonas > Pseudomonas sp. P4_D7. The sequence goes on from NZ_JBFUIR010000047.1 coordinate 6,477, forward strand.
TGGGTGGCAACTGGTGCCGTTTCAAGCTGCAACCAAGCGATAGCGATCCGCTGGGTTCCGACTGGATCGCCAGTGAGCGGTTTGAAATCGAATCAGCACCGACGGATAAATCACGCTTGTAAATTTCCGATGAACGGGCATTAAACCTGTCACTTCTGACAGTTGGCGGCTGCTGCGTTCAAGCGCTAAATCCTTATGGAAAGCTAGGTCCGCCTGACAAGACAGTCAGGCGGACCGGGCCCGTTATCGACTCAAGGAATGTGACCATGGCTGATTCACTCCGTCCCGCTGCGCAGTTGTTCATTCAGCTGTTTGGTCAGCAAACGTCCACTGCGCAAAACCGGCTTTCGAAACTCTGGAGTTACGTTGAGGAGGGGGGATCGTTTTTCCCACTGGTCGAAAAGGGTATTCCGTTGCTGGTCGGCGAGTACGGACTTGAGCAGGAAGAGGCGCGACGCTTTTTGCGCCGGGCCAACAGCCTGGCGAGCTATGTGCGGCGTCGGTTTATTGAACATCCTGTGAAGAGGGACAACGCCGGATCGACAGGACCGTCCAGTGGTTTGATGTCGCTCGTTGATGACGGGCCGCAACTGGAGCGAATATTCGATCTGCAATTGAGAGCCAAGTGCCCCTCGGATTCTCTGGAGTCCATGTTCGGGCCTTCGGCGTATCTGGTCTTCTTGTATCGCTTGATTCGCGACTTGATCGAATCCGTTGGTGACGACAGCAAGCTGCCGTTGCATGAGCGTCGCACGGATTTGATGACGTTGACGGTCGACAGTAAAGCGGTGAACGCGCCGGAGTCATCAGTCGACGTGATCGTACGCGTGCTACAGGCGTTCATCGCTGCGAACACGGTGGTTCCAATTGAACAGGCATTGATCACAGCACGCTATCCCAACGGTCTGCCGTATTACCAGCATTGGGTCACGGTTGATGGGGTTGCGGGTTTCAGCGGACGATCAGTGGGGGATTTTGCCAACATCGTTGACGGCAAATTCCCCAACTTCTTGCACTCCGCGCCCCTGACCAGGCTTGCCGCTGCTGCTCTGGCGCATGCCTCTCGGCTGGGCCCTTACCAGCAGCGGCTGCTTACTGAGGAATACACATATCCCGAAGATATGCATCAGTTCTATCTGGAGAACTTTGGCACAGAAGACACTGAGTATCTGAATCTCAATCAGATATTTTATCTGGCTCAACGTACGAATCTTGTTGCCGAGGAGATTACAAGTCTTTTTTCGGTCGGGGACTACGCGCCGCGACGTTCGGCCAATGTGAAATACTCCAGTGAGCCCGATGTCCCGGAAGGCGGCCGATCCGGCTCGGTTTACATCAATGATAATGCTCACCCCGCTATCGGTATCACCACGCAGTCAGGGAAAAATTTTCATCGGATAATCGTTAATCCCAATACCCCAAGAGGCTTGAATACATTTGATCGACTCAACCGCAAGTTGCGCCTGGACAAATGGCTGAATCTGTCCCCTGAGCAGACTGACGCTCTGTTGGTGGCAGCAATCAGGGCGCAAGCGCGTGGAGCCGAAAAGCCTGAGGTGTGGGCGATTTCGGTCAACGTGATCCATGCATTGGGTCTGTTTCAGCGACTGCGTGAACGCTACAACTGCACGGCAGCGGATTTCGCCGTGTTTCTCGATGAACTGTCACTGTACGGTCGCGGTGACGCACTGTCGCAGTTCGATCAGGTCTTCAACAATCAAGACAATTATCGCGAGCCGCTGAGACTCGACGGCACACCGTTTGCGCTGATACCGACATCGGATCAAGACAATCTGACGGTCAGCCAGCTATGCAGTGGTTTGGGTATTGATCTTCAGACTTACCACTACCTGGCATTGGCGATAGCCCAGGCTCATGATCTTACCGATAATCTGGTGCGCAGTGCGCCGGTCATTTCCAGTTTTTACCGTCTGGTAAAACTGCCCCGGCTGTTGAATATCACGCCGGTCGAAGGCGTGTTGATGCTCAGTGTGCTGGGGGGAGAAACCTGGCTCAAAGGGCTGGCTGGCAAGCCGCGTATTGTCGACGTGGCGGTTGATGACAGCCGCATTGACGTCACCTCTGGCGATCCGGGTGTGCTGAGCCTGATCGAAGCCATGCAGGCCTGCGTGCAATGGTGCGAGCAAAGCAACATGTCGGTGCTGTGGATGTTGCAGCACGTGAGTGCACCACTGCGTCTGAGCGATTTCTCCCAGCAGGACCAGCAGTTCTTCGACAAGATCGGCACCCTCCTGCCCAGCGCGCGGTTATCCAATAATTCTTTTCTCGTAGCCGGTATTCCGCCGACCGGAGAGAGCGACTGGCTGGATTTACTGTCGATTGACAGTGAGGGGCTGGCGCCGGTTGTCGATGCCAATGGCCTGATACTGGCCACTGCCATGACGCCGGAGGATTATTCGGCCTTTGCCCGCGAGAAGCTCGAATGGGCCGTCAGGAACGGCCTGGACATTGAGGAGGCCCAGGTCAGCGTCTTGGCCGAGATCATGCTCACCGTTCTTCTGCAGGCCAGAGACGCTCAAGTGTCGCTGGTCAGGGAGTCGCTGGCAGTCTACGCCGGCATCGAGGGCGAATTGGCCGTTCTGGTGCTGAACTGGGTCGATGCTTCGGTGTACCAACTGTTGCGCCAAGTGTATGACCGCACTGACCTCGAACCGCCAGCGACGCAGCGCAGGCGCGACGAACCTTCAGATCCTTTACTCGAATTGCTGGCTGTTGTGCGCCAGCGCGCCGAAGTCGTTTCAATGCTGGGTTTGAGTGCGGCCCTGCTCCAGGATTATCTGGATTATGGATATGAGGCGTGGGTCGACCAAAGCATCATCATCATCGATCCCTCTCAAAAATATGTGTTCTCGGTGCGCATACTTTACGCGATGACCACGCTGACCCGCGCGTTCAGCATGAGTGCACAGCCGGAACAGAAATTGCTGGACTATCTGCGTCAGGTCCATTCGCTTCCTGCCCGACCCAGCGAGGATGCATTGCGGGTGGTGCAGCAGGCAGCTGCCATCAAACTGGCTGAATTCTTTGCCTGGAGCGCGCAGGAAGTCAGCGAATGTGTTCGCCATATCGATCCTGAAACCCAAGTGTTGAAAACCCTGGAACAACTGGATCTGCTGATACGCGTTTACCAGTTGTCGATGCAGACCGGTATGGATGCCCGGACCATTTTGCGGATCGGTACCTTGCCGGAGACAACCGATGCCAGCGAGGCCTATGCCCAGGCAGCTGAACTGGCTTTGCTCAGTCAGACCCAGACGCGTGTGCCTGTCGAGCAAGCACCGGGCGAACTGAAGCAGTTGGTCAGGATGACTTGCGCAGTAGAACCGACGGAAGTCTTCGCTAGTAAAAAAGATGAGAAAGCGATCATTACGATGACGCTCACCGACGCCCGAGGTGCAGCGTTGAAAGGCATCGCTGTTGATTGGCACTCCGAGCTAGGGACCATCAGATCAGGCATCACCGATCCCGAAGGAGTCCTCACGGCTGAGTATTTTCCGGGCACAGTCTTGGGCACGGACAGCCTTTATTTTTCCCTGAGCCTGCTCGAGCCTGAGTGGGCAGTGAGCATCGACGTTATCGCCCACGCCGAGAGCATGAATTTCCCGACCGGGCTTATGTCTCCGGTGCCAACGGAGGTCGTGCCGCTTGGTCAGGAAATCACACTCTACGCCACGATGGTGGACCAGTACGGAAACCTTGGGGCCAACATGCTGGTGGACTGGGCCTGGGAGGTAGAAACAGATCCCGAAGAAAGGCCAACGATCCGTCCGGCACAGGGGTTCACCAATCAGCAAGGTCAAACCACGGTTTATATCACCAGCGATTTCAGYGGTGAATTCGAAGTCGGTATACGCAGCCTGGCAAGCGGCTTGGGGACACTCTTCGAACCCATCAGGTTTGGGGTGACGCAAGGCCGCAGCCACTCGCTTGAACAAGCGTCAACGCCTTCCGCCAGTGACTCGGGAACCTCTTCCACGGAGCAAGGATCATGACATCGAACAACATTGGCCTGTTGCAGGAAAAACGTCGTACCGCGTTGCTTGAGTATTGCATCGGGCAAGTAAAGGCGGAGCGTTACCCGCCTTTGCGGACCCCGGAGGACGTGTTCGAATTGCTGCGCATCGACCCGTTGGACAGTGCTCGTGTGCAGACGTCGGGGGTTGCCGAAGCGATCAGTTGTGCGCAGCAATATATCAGTGCGGTGTACAACAAAATGGAGCCCGGTTTCGAAAACCACGAGTTTCCCTCTGAGCAGCTGGAAAACTGGGCGCTGTACAACAACTACTCGGACTGGGCCGCAGTGCAGATGATCGCGCTCTACCCGGAAAACTACATCAATCCGTTCGTCCGTCAGCGTAAGACGGATCTGTTCAAGGCCCTTGAAAACAACCTCAACCAGGCCCGTTTGAACAGCGATTCGGTTCAAGCCGCGCTACAGGATTACTTGCAAGCCTTCGAACAGATCTGCGACCTGGATGTTGTCAGTGGCTACATGGACGGCACGACCCCGGAGCGCGCCGATTATTACTTTGTCGGGCGTCAGCGGGTGCCGCCGTTCCAGTACTTCTGGCGCAAGGCGCAAATCGAGATCACGCCCACGTGTGTGGCCGTCAACCCGGCGGCGTGGAGTGAATGGAAAGCGGTGGATATTCAACCTGCCGGGCGGGTGCTGGACATGCGTCCGGTGGTCTGGAATGGCCGACTGTGTCTGGTCTGGGCGGAGTGGCGGGACAAGGTCGGCGAGATCATCAAAGCCGTCCCCGCGGATCCCTCAAAGGACGACAGATCCCGATTCGTGCCCCATCAGCTGGATATCAATGTGGCCTTCATGAGGCAGAACGGCCAGTGGTCGGCGCCTTTGAATTTACACCATGGCGAGTTTGATGAGGATCTTTCTGCGGGTGCCTGGCTGATTGCAACCGTGTGGGTCGACTCTCAGAATCCCAAAGGCAAGCTCGGGGTATTGCTGGACAATGATAAAACCGGCACAGCTGCCTTGAACGAGACCGCGATCATCGATGTGCTGATGCGCCCCGTTGTTGAAGACGGTGGTACCTGGCTGGAGATGGCCAAGAATGATCGATTTGTTTCTGCCTTGACGGTTCAGCACCCCTTGGGTCTTGAGGTTACTGTGGTCCCAAGTGAGTCACCGTCAGGCTCCATGGCAGCTTTTCTGGGGCTGAACGTCTTCGCCATGCGAGTGGGTGACAAAGACGAGCTGACGGTTGAGGGCTTTTGCAGGCCCACAGGTTTGTCAGAGAAGAATACAAACTTCACCTTGCAGTTGGAGAATTCCGCCGGTGGTGACCCGGTGCCGGTGATGCGTTCGGTGCCTACAGCCGGCGGTTGGACAATGAATTTTTTGGGTACCTTCACTCGACCAAAGGGGACCTGGAACAACGTCAAGTTCACTCTAAGGAATGATACTGAAGGCTTTGGCGGTAAACAGTTTGCTCTGACGATTGTCGATCTCCCGTATTTCCGCGCGCCAACGCTGCTTAAAAACACCACGGATGCCGCCCAGTTCCTCGACTTTCAACTCGGTGATGACTGGGCGTTGCGCTACGTTCGGCTCAATTCGCTGTTCGGTCCCGAGTTGGTCACACGCTCCACTGTCTCTCCTGCGACGCTGATTAATTGGGACTCCCAGCATCTGTCAGAGCCGCCGCCTACCGATGTTGATTTCACGGAACGCAATGGCGCTTTCGACGGTGCCAACGGTCTGTTTTTCTGGGAGCTGTTTTTCCATCTGCCGCATTTGATCGCGACACGCTTGCGTGATGAAGAGCGGTTTGCCGAAGCACAGACGTGGTTGCATTTCATTTTCGATCCCCGGGCCCCTGCCGATAGCAACTCGGTACCCGAGAAACCACGTTTCTGGCGCTGCCGCCCCTTGATCAACGATCTGGGGCATGCCGGTTGTGAAGCCGCAGCGCCCGCCGACCCGGATGCGATTGGATATTCGGCGCCTGTGCATTTGAGGCTGCTGATGTTCATCGAATATGTGAAGAACCTCATGGCCTGGGGGGACTGGCATTACCGCCAACTGACCCGCGAAAGCCTGGTGGCGGCAAAGCTGTGCTATGTACAAGCGGGATCATTGATGGGCAAACCGCCTCTGACTCAAACGGTGAACTTGTGGCAGACCGCGACGCTGGAGAACCTTCTGGCCCAAAGTTGCACGCGTACGGCACTGGAAGCTTTCGAGCAGACATTGAATTACAGCCTGGCAGATGTTCCGGGCGGCTCCGATACGGCTCCCATGCTGGGCATGTTGGGGTGTCCGCCGTTCAGGGCACCCATCAATGATGAGTTGCTCGCGCGGTTCAACGAGCCGCAGTACCGCATGAACAACTTGCGCAACAATTTGACCATTGATGGCAAGCCCATGCTCCTGCCGTTGTTCAACCCACCGACTGACCCGAACCAATTGCTGCGCGCTCTGGCCGCAGGTGGTGTCGGTGGCGCCAGACCGATGGGCGGACGGCTGGTGGTGATTGCGTTTCGCTGGCGCACGATCTTCGAGGTTGCCTTGCGTGCGGTGCAGGCCTTGCAGGATTACGGCAGCCAGGTACTCAATCTGCTTGAGCGGCGTGATCGTGCCGAGCAGGAAGAGCTGCAGCAAAACCATCTGGTGGAGTTGGGTAACTACGCCAAAACCATGCAGGAGCAATCCATCGCTCAGTTGGAGGCGAGCATGACGGCGCTTGAGCAGAGCCGGACAGTGGCTCGGGAACGGGCTGCTGCTTACGCAGCTCGCTATGACGAAAACGTGTCGGCTGTCGAATATCAGGTCATGGCAAACCTGGACCAGTCCAAAGAGCTGGCGCTGACTGCCAAAATCCTCAAACCGGTAGGCGCGGCCTTGGCGGCCGCGCCCAATATCTTCGGTATGGCGAACGGCGGGTTTCGTATCGACAAAGTTACCGATGCCATCTGCTTTGGCCTGGAGATAGCTTCGTCGATGCTGCAAATCGATGCCGACAAGCAAGCTACCACCGAAGGCTATCGCCGTCGCCGCAATGAATGGGGGCTGCAACGCGATCAGGCGCTGGCAGAAATTGCGGCCATCGATGCGCAAATCGTCGCGCAGAACCATGCGATTGATGCGGCCAGAACCAACCTCGCGCAAACGCTACGAGCTAACGCTCAGGCGTTGACGATGTACAACTATCTGAAAAAACGCGCGACCAATGCCGAATTGTTCGGCTGGATGCTGGGCCAGCTCAAGGCCTTGCACTATCAGGCTTACGACGCAGTAGTCAGTCTGTGCCTTAGCGCACAAGCGGCGATGAGCGCCGAAACCGGCGATTACGACTCACATATTCCCTTGCCGCAGGTCTGGCAGGATCAACGCCACGGTTTGACTGCTGGCGAGCATCTGCGCGCGTACCTGCTGCGTATGGAACGTGAGTACTTGCAACGCACCGAGCGGCGTCTGGAACTGGTGAAAACCATCTCGTTGCGTCGCCTGTTCAATGACGCAACTGACCCTCAGGGCGTTGGTAGTTGGGAGGCTGCATTGGCGCAATTGCAGACGAACGGCTCGCTGGAATTCAAACTCACCCAACTGCTGTTCGATCGGGACTATCCGGGACATTTCTGCCGGCAGATCAGTTCGGTGGAAGTCGACTTGCCAGTGCTGACGGGGCCTTTCGAGGACGTGCGCGCGACCTTGCTGCAGGTAGGCAGCATGACCGCCAGCCGGGCTTCGGTGCAGTCAGTGCAGTACTTGCACAATCCTGGTCCTGGGGTAGTGGCCCCTTCTGATGTGCTGTTCAACTTGCGTCCGGGCCAGCAGATCGCCCTGTCGGTGGGTATTGCCGACAACGGCATGGCGGCGGCGAAGCCAGACGAAGGTTTGCTCTATCCATTTGAAAATACCGGTGTGGTGTCCGCCTGGGAGCTGAAATGGCCATGGCATAAAGAACCGCCGCAGGAGGCCACGCTGCGCTCGATGAACGATTTCATTTTGCGCATTCGCTACACGTGCAAGAGCGGAGATCAGTCGTTYACCGATTCGGTGAAGGAGTTGGTCAATGCAGCACAAGAGGGCCTGGCCGGCAAGGGCAAGGGAGTGCGCAGTCATGAATAATCCTATCGTTCAGGTGAATGAAAACCTGGTGTGCAACGGTGATTTCGAAGAAAGGTTCGATTGTTGGGCAAAAACGGGGGCGGTTGCCATAGGCCTGGCGTATTACGACAACACGCCTGTCAAGCACATCAAAGCGCCGAAGGGCGCGGGTGTCACGCAGGACGTCACACTTCCCAGAGATCCTGATAGCAATGGTGCTTATTGGCTGAGTTTTCTTTGGGAAAGCAGTTTCAGCCAATCAGGCTGGGTGAGGATTTCTCAGGGAGAAATCGAGCATTACCGCATCGAACTCAAACCCGTGGGTAAACCTGATCAGGCACAACAGCGCGAGGGTTTCGGATCAGGGCCAGAGAGGCGTTTCAGTCCGACCCTGCATGAAGTGGAACTGACATCGGACATCTCAAGCTCAAAGCCGCTGCGCATCGAAATATACAGCTCGACAGAGTCTTCGAGTCCAAATGGCGAACTCTGGGTTACACGCGTCAAAGTCGAGTTGAAACTCGCGCCACTTGAGTTGCAGGAAATTGAGCTGGACGGCATGTCGTTCCTGCCCTTGCGCAAAATATACCTGTGTCAGGGCGCCAGCAGGGGTGGAGCTTTTGGCAGCGACGCATTGATCACACCCCACGTACTCGGTTTTGTACCTGTGCCGGATAACCCTTGGGACGGCACCCCGGTTGCATTGAGCATCGACAATAACCCGCAGGGCGCGATTGTCGCGACGCCTGCTTGGGACACCCCGCAATCGCTGGACGTGCCATGGACGCTCGATTGCCCGTTAATCGATGATCAGGACTACGAATTCACCCTGAGCTTGCGCAACCGTTACACCGCGCAGGCCTACGAGATCCCCGTATCGCTGGGGCATCATCGACTGATTTTTCGTGAGGTGGTCGAGGCCGCTTACTACCCGTTGATTGAGCAAAGTGTCCGTTTGGGTGTGCAGGTAGCGTCGTATTACACCGGCCAGCCATTTGCCGGGCTTACGGTGAACTGGGCGACCGCCGAGCACGGGGTGTTGGCGGCCACCGTTACTGATGAACAAGGTTGGGCTTACTTCGATTATGAGGCGAAGGCAGCAGGGGACTTCGTTATTGAAGCCTCTGTGGTCAGCCTTTACTACGAGCAGGGTGTGTGGACTCAGACGTTTGACGTACTGGTACTGGGCGAGGATCCGTGGGCACGGTTGACTGTCCGTGAAAACAACGAAATCAGGGACTGGATTGATAACAGTTATCCGAACCGGGGTTCTACCCATTTCATTGATGTAATGCTGGCGGCCAACAGTCGTCTGCGAGGCAGCGACTTCTATCTGCATTGGCACGGTGACAAGCCTGGGCAACTGGGTGTCGTGGTCAGTCCGCCACTGGAAACATCGGTTCTCATGCCGATCGATGGAGGGGGCACTGCATCCTGGACGCTGAACTGCGAAGACCGGCGCGACGGGATATTCGAGTTGTCACTGGTCTGCTCGAAGCTGTTGTTGCCGTCGCCCAGAAAACGTATGTCGCTGGCGCGCAACAGGATCAGGATCAAAGAGGTGCGTCAGGCCGAGAATAGTCCGGTGGTGGAGGATCACGAAAGTGCGTACCTGCGCTTGCAAGTGGTGCATGTTACTGATCAGGGCGACGGCGAACCGGTGATCGGTGCGCTGGTCGAGTGGCAAATGGCCGAAAGCGTCGTGCAGAGCCAAACGGGAAGCGGTGGTTGGGGGAGCCTGAAGTTTTACACCAGAGAACACGGGATTCATGCGATCACCGCGGCGGTGCGAGCGCATGAATCGGCCGAGTCGCATGAGTGCGAATTTAGCGTGACCGCGATTGCCAGGAGTTCATGGAAGGACAAGGTCAACATCACATTTGATCGTGGTCTGGTCAACCAGGATCTAGGGGTTGTCTGCAAACGAGGCCTGACCCATTCCCTGGTGGTTACTGCTCTCGCCGACAGTCCTCTTATCGGCCAGGAAATCACGTTGGCATGGGGCATTGACGACCCAGGCATCGGGCTGGTGGTGAGTGAACTTGGCGAGCCCAGGGTATTGCGGGCAGATGAACCGCTGATCTGGACTCTGAGTTCTGAATTCGCCAAGAGCCGCAGCAGCATGTTCGGACTGCGGTTGTTGACCGATTCACTGGAAGATCGAGAGTTGCTCGGCCGCTTGGTTTCACCGGATATTTACGATGAGTTCACTCTGGAACTGGATCATATGAGCACCGACCGAGGTCAGTTGCTGTATCCCTGCCTGGGTGCCGTACACCGGTATATTTTCAGAACCAACGCACTGAGTGCCCTGGTGGGGCTTGCCATGGATTTGCAATGGTCCGGAACTCCAGCGTCAGAGATGGACATCGTTCTCGACCCGCCTCCACATAGCCACAATGTTATTGATGAAAGTGGCATGACCTGGACACTGGATTGTTCCGATAGTCAGGGGGGCGGGGCGTTCGGTCTGAAATTCTTGACGGGGGGGGCTGGCTCGACGGATGTCACCAGAATGCACTTGGGCCACAACAAACTCAGCATTGAAACCGTACGTGAGTCTGCCGTTTTCCCGATCGTGGGTCAGGACCCAGCATGGATGTGGGCGAAAGTACGTTCGGATTTCTCGGAAGCTGCCATGGTTCAAGTGCCAACGCAGTGGAAGGTGGATGGTCATTCTGAAGAACATGTGACTGCTGACGATGGCTGGGCAGGCTTTGCGTATGGGGCAACCACAGGCGGATCGGCAATGGTTGAAGTGTCTGTCACCAGTCCGTATGACAATGCTACAGATACACGTTCGATGGAGGTCTGTTCGCTGGCCGACGATCCGTGGGCTCGATTGCAGTTCAGTATGGACAACGGACCTGCACAGCCTTTCGGCCAGGACACTGGTTTTGCGCGTCGCAAACTGACCCATAGAATCGATGTAACTGCCCCACAAGACACCTTCTTGTCCGGTCGAAAGTTGACGTTGGGCATGGTCGGCACCGGACCTGAGGCACTCGGCATTCGTTTTACTCAGCCCGTACTCGGTTTGCCAAGAGTTTTCAGCCGCGAGGCGGGATTCACCGATTCCTTCATGGTCGATGACAAGCGTAACGGCAGTTTCGGCTTGTTTCTGGCCTGCGAAAGCCTGGCTCGATGGTCACCTGTCAATGCAATGTCGGTGGGCGAAGGCACCCAAGTGGTGAAAATCGCCGAGCGTTCGCGGGTTAGCAAGACGCTGTACTGGGGCGAGGCTGTGTCCGAGCAGATCACCATTGTTTCGGCCATCAGTGGCAGGCCGATGGCGGGGATGAACGTTGTCTGGCGCAGTGCGGATCTTGGCGAGGTGACGACGACCACCAACTTCTACGGCGTGGCGCGGATCCGCTTTGTGCCCAAGACGCCCGGAGCGGCGCAACTGACCGCGACGGTGGGGGACACGCAGTATTCGGAATCGATTTCGTTGCCGTATTTCCTGCATGAACCTCGACAGATCAAGGAACTGTTCAGCGATGATCTGACCGGTTATCCGGGGCAAGAAATTTCAGCTCAGGTTTTGGTGGTTTCAGCCAATACCGGCGAGCCTTTGGCTAATGTCGAAGTGATGTGGGAATACAACAACACATCTTTACCGGCAACACTGACGGGTACCGATGGGATGGCAACGGTGCGCTTTGTCTTGGGCACTGCAGGTGAGGCAGCGTTGTGGGCGTCGGTAAAGGGCGGCTTGGCTGGCTGGGATGTGGAAACGCTGCGGTTGACTGTCACTGAACGTCCTGCAGTTGTGAAGTCCGTCGTCGCTGCGCCGAATCCGGCTTTCGTGAACGACTGGGTAACCATGACTGCGTTGATCGTAGACAAGGCTTCTGGAGAACCGATGCCGAAAAGGAAAATTCTTGTCTCCATTAACGGCAGGCCATTCATTGATTACAGTACAAATGGCAACGGTAAATACGAAACCTCTTGGAGGGTGATGGATCTGTCGGAAACCGTTTCCCTTGACGTCAAAGTCGAGAATCCTGACGGTACCTCGAGCAGCGGATCTGTGCACGTGCGGATCGAGAGATGATCAAAGCGCCGCACTTCTTTTCCAACTGAGATACCGCGTCACCAGTTCGGCCCCCAGTTCTGCGGGCCGGACATCCACCACCGGAACGCCATGAGCGCTCAACCGCTCATGGAGTTCTGCCCGCTCATTCAGGTAACTCACCGTGCCGCAGTAAGCCAGCGCTTCGGGCAGCGTTTGCACCGTGGTCTGACGTAACGTGTCCAGCGCTTCTTCGCGCAGACTGGCCACCAGCACCCGATGTTGTGCGCTCAGGCGTTTGACCGCGCTTAGCAGTTCCTCATCGTCCTCATCGCGCAGGTTGGTTACCAGCACCACCAAGGCCCGGCGCTTCTGTCGGGTCAGCAGTTGATTGGCGGCGGCCTGATAATCGGCAGGGCGCTGCGTGCTGTCGAGGTCATAAACCGTGTTGAGCAGCACGTTCAATTGGCCGCTGCCTTTGACCGGCGCGAGATGGTGTGGGTGTTCGCTAGCGAAGGTACTCAAACCCACCGCATCGCCCTGACGCAAGGCTACATAACTGAGCAACAGGCAGGCATTGAGCGCGTGGTCGAAGTGCGACAGTTCATCGTCCTGGCTGCGCATGCGTCGGCCACAGTCGAGCAGGAATATGATCTGCTGATCGCGCTCGTCCTGATATTCACGGGCAATCGGTGAGCGCTGGCGCGCGGTGGCTTTCCAGTCGATCTGGCGCAGGCTGTCGCCTTCTCGAAACTCGCGCAATTGATGGAATTCCAGGCCCTGACCGCGCCGTTGCCGTTGGCGCACGCCGAGCTGGCTGAGCCAATTGTCCACCGCCAGCAACTCACCGCCGTAGAGCCGGGCGAAGTCGGGGTAGACGCGGGTCTGGTCGCTGACCCTGAGCAAGCGTTTGCCTGACCATAATCCCAAGGGGCTGGGCAGGTTGACTTCGCAGTGGGCGAAGCTGAAATGCCCGCGTTTCAGTGGGCGCAGGCGGTAGCCGAGCAGGCTGCGCTGGCCGGGTTGCAATTCAATCGACAGCGGCAGGTTTTCGAAGCTCAGGCCTTCTGGCGGGTGGTCGAAGAGTTGAATGTGCATCGGCTCGCTGAAGTCGTGTTCGACTTCCAGACGCACCTCACTCCATCGGCCGAGCGCCAGACTGCCGGGCATCTGCCGGGTGATGCGCGGTGTTGGCAAACGGTGCAGACGCAACGCATCCAGCGCCGCCAGAGCCAGCAGCGCGAGCAGCAATCCCCAGTTGATCGATATCAGGCTCGCCGGAGTGTCGATCTGCAGTGTGCGCAACGTGCCCGGCACAATGCCGATGAGCAGCAGCAAGGCCAGCCAGATCAACAGCAGGCGCGAGGGTTTCACAGGCGCGGCGCCGGAACTTGGTCGAGTAATTGTGCGAGCACTTGATCGACCTGCAGGCCTTCGATGTCCAGCTCCGGCGCGATGCGTACGCGGTGGCGCAGCACGGCCAGCGCGCAGCCCTTGATGTCGTCGGGAATCACGAACTCGCCGCCACGCAACAAGGCGCGGGCACGGGCGCAACGCACCAGAGCAATCGAGGCGCGCGGCCCGGCGCCGAGGGTCAGCCCCGGCCAGGTGCGCGTGGCGCGCGCCAGGCGCACGGCGTAATCGAGAACCTGATCGTCCAGTGGCAAATCACTGGCAATCCGTTGCAGGGCTTGCACATCCTTGGCCTGCAACACGGTGCGCAGCGGTTGCACATCGAGCATGTCGGCGCGGGTCGAGCGGCAGACCTGGCGCACCATGTTCAGCTCCTGATCGGCGTCGGGGTAGTCCATGCGCACCTTGAGCATGAACCGGTCGAGCTCGGCTTCCGGCAGGGGATAAGTGCCTTCCTGTTCGATCGGGTTCTGCGTGGCGAGGACCATGAACGGTTGCGCGATCGGCAGGGCGCGACCCTCGAGCGTGACCTGGCGCTCCTGCATCGCTTCGAGCAAGGCGGCCTGGGTTTTCGCCGGGGCGCGGTTGATCTCGTCGGCCAGCAGCAGATTGGTGAACAGCGGGCCTTTGCGCAGCTTGAACTGCTCGGTTTGCAGGTCGTACACGGCATGGCCGGTGACGTCGCTGGGCATCAGGTCCGGGGTGAATTGAATCCGCGCAAACTCGCCGCCGAAACAACGGGCCAATGCGCGCACCAGCAGGGTTTTGCCCAGTCCCGGCACGCCTTCGAGCAGCACGTGACCGCCGGCGATAAGCGCCGTCAGCACGTCATCGATCACCTGGTTCTGGCCGATCAACGCTTTTTGCAATTCGCCACGTACTGCTTGCGCCAACTGGCTGGCACGCTGGCGTTGCTGGGCGGCGTGGCTGGCGCTGCCGGGCTCGATCTGTTCAGTCATAGCGTGTTCCTCAAAGTTTGCAGGTGGGCGACCTGGCGGCAGAAATCGGCGTTGGACAGGCGCCGATCCGGCAACGGGCTCAGGGCCTGGCTGATGGCGCGGGTGGGTTGTCGGGTCAGGCGTGACAATGCCAGCCACTGTTCGGCAACGTTCAATTGGTCAAAGCCGGGGTGACGGCGACGGGCACGGCGCAGAACGTCCTGTTGCAGTGCTTGCAGCAACGCCTGCTGGCCGTTGTGGCGCAACAGGAAATCGGCGCTGGCGCGCAGGTGTTCCTGCAATTGCCGGCGTCCACTCGGGGCGGGTAATTGCAGTGGGCCGTGACGTACGCCGACGTGCCAGAGCCACAGGCCGATCAACGCGAGCAAAGCGACGATGGCTTGCGGGAAGTAGCGCCAGAGCAAGGTCAGCAGGCCATCGTGCTCGGTGTTGTAGATCAACGTGACGTCGGTGTCGGCGCTCAAATACCAGAGCAGCCAGGCGTTGTCGTATTGGCTGATGGTCTTGTTCTTCCACAACTCGGCGTCGGTGACCACGGTGATCGTGCCCAGGCTGTAGGGCAACTGCATCATGTGCGTGGCCTTGGCGCTGTTGGCCCAGGCTTGCGCCAGATTCTGCGGGTCGTCGAGGTGGAAGTCGGTGTCGAAGCCAGCGTAGGCCGGTGCGTCTTCGTCTTCCAGATAAAGTCTGGTCAGTTGCGGGAAGCGCTCTGGTTCAGTGTCTGCGGGTAAGTCTTTCAGATCCTTGCTCAGGGATTGATGCAGTTGCACGCGATCGAGCAACAGATCGTTGCTTTGTTTGCTCTGCTCATCCCACAGCGACTCGGCGACGAACACCAGTCGCCCACCGGCCCGGGTCCAGTTCAACACTTGGTCAACCTGACGCGGGGTCATGCGTGAGCGGTCGTTGAACAACAGCAACGTGTGGCTGCGTGGGTCAATTTCCGGGAGTACCGCGAGGCTTTCGGCATGGCTGACGTTGAGCCCGCGTTCACGTAAAAACAGCTCGGCGGCCAGATACGGATTGGCTTGCGCGGCGGGCGAGGGGCCGTGATCGACTTCTTCCTGATAAGGCGTGGCGTTGAGGTAGAGGAACACGCTCAGCGTGCCGATTAACAGGGCTATCAACGCAGCCACCCACCACAGTGTCCGGCGACTCAACGGGCGGCTCCGGGACCAAACAAGGCGCGCCAGCCATCGCACAGCTCCTGCTTCAGGGAAGCTGCCGGGACGCGATGCCCATAGGCCATGTTCTGCCAATGGGTGGTCAGGCTGCGGCTGAAGGCGAGTAGTTCCGGGCGTTGCAATTGTTCAACGTGCGCGAGTACCTGAAGTTCGGTATCGGCGGGTTTCAGGGTCATGTCGAAGTCGTCGAGCAGATGGCTGAGCAGCCCTCGATACAGCAGGCCCAGCGCTGCACGGGGTTGGCTTTGCCAGAGGTGTTCGGCGCTGCCTGCAATGTCGTCAGGCAAGGTGTCGCGGTTCAAGTCCAGACCGAAGGCTTGTTGCGGCAGCGCGCGTTTCGGTTTGGCAGGCAGTCTCGGACGGCGGCTGACGAACGCTTGGAGATAGTCGCGATAACGCCAGATCAGCCAGCCGAACGCAGCAATCACCGTGCCCCACAACAGCACTTCAATAATCTTCGCCAGTCCATTCAAGTGTTGCCCGTCGAGCCAGTCCAGCAGGGTTTTCAGCCACTGTGGCGCTTCACCCGGCTTCTGCGCTTCGGCAGGTTTCGCCGGGTCGTCGCCAAAGCGATAGCGGGTGACGACTTCCTTGTTCTTGAACGGCGGCTGTTCAAGCAATGCCTTGATGCTGTCCCGTGAGGCCTGGCTGGTGAGTGGTTGATTCAACAAGCGCGGTGCCAGCGGACTGTCATCAGGCTCGGCCGCCCACGCCGAAGGCACATTCGGCAGCACCAGAAAGACCGCCAGCAGCACTCCCAATACACCGTTGTTCAGGCGCTGTCGCAAGCGGCGAAACACCAGTTCGATATCCCATGCTTCCAGTTGTGTGCGCCGGTTCAGATAAAGGCTGAACCCGCAGGCGACATAGATCGGCTCCCACACCACCAGCACCAGCGCGTAGAAAGCATTGGTCAGGTGTTCGAGCCAGTGCCAGTCTTGATCCGCCGCGAGAATCAGTGACTGCCAGCTCCAATCCGTTTCGATTTGCTCCGGAAGCAACATATAGAACAGCACCATCAAGCCGATCCACAGCGCGGATTCCAGGTGCACGCCAATGATGGTCAGCCACTGCGCGGCGCCAGCGTTGCGTTGCAGGAGCACGTGCAAGCGTTGTTGCCTGGCGCTGCCATCGAGGCCTTCGAGTTGCACCACCGGCAGCAGAAAACTGCGGCTGAAACTCAGGCGGCGCCAAGTCAGGCTGGCCAGCAGTTGCGGTTTGAGCAGGCGCGGCCATTCGCGCAGAGCTTGCTTGAGTGTCGGCGTTTCGCCAAACAGCGCTTTCGACAGGATGTACAGCGGCAGACGTTCGTACGCCGGTTTCAGCCACCAGAAGATAAACACCGCCAGCGACGGCGAGTCCCATAGCAACAGGCTGAGCAAAGCGAACAGCGGCAGGGTGACGATCGCCCAACTGGTCATCAGCAGACGCCGATGTTGCTGGCTCATCAGCACGCCGAGGTCCATGGCTTCCCAGGTCGTGCGCGGACGGATCACCACGGTGGCGTCACTCAGGCGCATGGCGGGTCCTTCCAGCGAACAACAGATAGACCGCGACCAACGTCCAAAGCGCGGCGCCGACCAGATATTTGGTCAAAGGTGTGACACTGGTTTTCGACGACCAATAAGCTTCGATAAACGCGGCAATCAACAGGAACAACATCACCCCGCAGACCAGCAACACGCTTTTGCGTGCGGCGCGTTTCAGCGCTTCGCTGCGGGTCAGACGCCCGGGTGCGATCAACGCCCAGCCGAGTTCCAGGCCGGCGGCCCCGGCGAGGGCGATGGCGCTGAGTTCAAAGGCGCCGTGGGCGATGACGAATGACCAGAAAGTCTGGCCGAAACCGATCTCGCTGAGATGCCCGGCGACCGCGCCGATGACCATGCCGTTGTAGAACAGAAAGAACGCACTGCCGACGCCTAGCAACAAGCCACTGGCGAAAGTCTGAAAGGCAATGCCGATGTTGTGCATCACGTAGTAACCGAACATTACCCAGTCTTCGCTGGCCGCACGTTCGGCGGGGCGTCCGAGGTGGCCGGCGACCGGGTCGTACATGCCTTGCATCTCGCGCACCTGATCGGCGGGGATCAGGTTGTAGACCAGTTCGGGAAATACATACACCAACACGCCGACGCCGATCAGACTGCCGAAGAACAGCAGGCTGGCGACCAGCACAAAGGGCCATTCGGCACGGACCAGGCGGGGGAAGTCGGCGAGGATGAAACTCAGCAGATTGGCGCCGAGTCGACTGCGGTGACGGTAAAGCTGTTGATGTCCGCGCAGCACTTGTTGTTGCAGCGAATCAATGAGGAAACTGCTGTAGCCGCGATCCTGCGCCAACGCCAGATGCTGGCAAAGCCGGCGGTAGGCTTTGGGGAAACCGGCGACTTGCGAGGTCTCCTTGCCGTGCTCAAGGCGTTCAAGGGCCAGCGCAAAACGCTCCCATTCGGCCTTGTGCCGCGTTTCGAAAAGACTTTGCTTCATGTCGGGCCCAACAAGCCGCGAGCGATGCCATTGAGTTCAGCCACAGCCTTGGGCGCAGAAATGTGCAATGGCTGGGCGAGCAGGGCTGCCAGTTCATTGACCCGCGCTGACGATAATTCACCTTGGCGCTCGGCAAAACCCAGCACGGCGCGTTGTTCGGCGAGTGTCAGGGGCACTGGTGAGCGTCGAGGTTCGGCATCAGGCAGTTGCGGACGACTGAGCGGGCGTTCGCTGTAGACCACCAATGTGCCGGCGGCGATGTCGCCAAGGCGTTTGAAGGTCGGGTGTTGCAGGCAACTGAGGGTGCCGAGGAAGTAGCCGAAGGGCAGCAGATCGACAAAACGCAGCAGATTGCGCAGCAACGAGGCCGACCAGCCAACCGGGGTGCCGTCATCGTGCACCACGCGCAACCCCATCCATTGTTTACCCGGCGAGCGGCCCTGACGCAGCACTTCGAACAGCACCATGTACCACCAACTGATCGCAAACAGCAGTAGCGAGCCGAGGCCGATGCCGAGCTTGCCGAGAAACGCCAGGGCGATGAACAGCACCCCCATGATCACGCCGCGCAGGGCCAGATCGATCGCAAAGGCTACGGCACGCACCATTAACCCGGCGGGACGCAACGGCAGGTCGATGCCTTCCGGCGTTTCGACCTGATGCCGCGTATCCAGCGGCGGGGCCAGCGGTGCTTTCCTTGGCGGTGCTGTGGTCTCGAGCATGGGCTACCTGGTGTTCGCCTGTTCGGGGTGCAAGTGAGGTCGATGCTAGCAGCCTCTCGGGGGAAAACGACATAACTATGTATTGCACATCGTGAAGTCCGAAGTGTTTGAATGACGCGAGGCTGGCCGCGAGCGCGGTCGAGCGCCTAGACTTTGCCGATCTTCAGTTCAGGAACCGCCCGTGACTTCAATCTTCTGGTACGACTACGAAACCACTGGCATCAATCCGCGTAACGACCGCCCGTTGCAGGTGGCCGGGATCCGCACCGACCATGCGCTCAACGAAATCGACGAGCCGGTCAATCTTTATTGCCAGCCCAGCGAAGACATACTGCCGCATCCGGCGGCTTGCGCGATTACCGGCATCACCCCGAGCCAGCTCGCCGAAAAGGGCTTGAGCGAAGCTGATTTCATGACGCGGGTGCATGCCCAGCTGGCGGCCCCCGGCACCTGTGGCGCCGGTTACAACACCCTGCGTTTCGACGACGAGATGACCCGTTACAGCCTGTATCGCAATTTTTTCGACCCGTACGCCCGGGAGTGGCAGGGCGGCAACAGCCGTTGGGATCTGATTGATGTGGTGCGCGCCGCCTATGCGTTGCGCCCGGACGGTCTGGTCTGGCCGACCGATGACGAAGGCCGGGTGACGCTCAAGCTAGAACGCCTCACAGCGGCGAACAATATCGATCATGGTCACGCCCACGAAGCCTTGTCAGACGTGCGCGCGACCATTGCACTGGCACGGCTGATCCGCGAGAAACAACCAAAACTCTATGACTGGCTGTTCCAGTTGCGCAGCAAGCAAAAGGTCATGGATCAGATTCGTCTGTTGCAGCCACTGGTGCATATTTCCGGGCGTTTCTCGGCCGCGCGCAGTTATGTCGGTGTGGTGCTGCCATTAGCCTGGCATCCAAAAAACCGTAACGCCTTGATCGTCTGCGATCTGCACCTCGACCCGCAGGGGTTGCTCGATCTGGACGCGCAAACCCTGCGCCAGCGTTTGTACACGCGTCGTGATGATTTGCTGGAAGGTGAGTTGCCGGTGCCGCTCAAGCTGATTCACATCAACCGTTGTCCGGTAGTGGCGCCGCTTGCGGTTTTGCGCGCGCAGGATCAGCAACGTCTGGGGCTGGACATGGCGCTTTATCAACAGCGAGCACTGCGGCTAACTGACGCACAGCAAGTTTGGAAAGATAAAGTTGCAGAGATTTATGTCAGCGAAGATTTCATTCCGAGCGAGGATCCGGAACAACAGTTGTACGACGGATTTATCGGTGACCGTGACCGACGTCTATGTGAGCAAGTGAGGAGCGCTGACCCGGCACAACTAGCGCAAGAGCAATGGCCTTTCGATGACGAACGTTTGCCTGAATTACTCTTTCGATATCGCGCACGCAACTTTCCCGAGACGTTGAATTTCGAAGAGCAAGAACGCTGGAGAATATTCTGTCAGCAGCGTTTGTCCACGCCTGAGTGCGGCGCACCGAATACCTTGAAATCTTTTACCGAGGCGGCCGAGCAATGGTCGATTAATGCCACGCCGATGCAGAGTGAGGTGCTCAATGAATGGCAGAATTATGTCCAGGCATTGCGCAAACGTTTGAATCTTTGAAATCGAACATGACCGGGCTTAAATCCCGGGCATAAAAAAACGCCAGCATTCGCTGGCGTTTGTTTTTTCGCGGATCGCTCTGCGAAGACGTTGCGGCTTAGCCCAGCAGGGTAGCCCAGCCTTCAACCACGTCACCGCCCCACTTGGCTTTCCACTCTTTCAGAGTTTTGTGGTTGCCACCTTTGGTTTCGATGACTTCGCCGTTGTGCGGGTTTTTGTATTGTTTAACTTTGCGAGCACGCTTGGTGCCGGTAGTTTTTACTGCGCCGCCGCGTACTGCTTTGGTTTTAGCTTCCGGATCCAGCAGCGCGATAATGTCACGCAGGGATTTGGAGTATTCGCCCATCAGGGTGCGCAGTTTGCCTTCGAATTCCAGCTCGGCTTGCAGTTTGTCGTCTTGGGACAGGTTCTTCAAACGGGCTTGCAGCTCTTTGATGGCTTCTTCGGTGGCGCGATATTCGTTGATCAAGGACATGATTACTACCTTAGTAGAGTGCGGGATGGCAGGGGGACAGTGCCGCAATAATAGTCAGGCTGTTTCATCAAGTAAACATTTAACCGGGGTTTTTATTTAAATTAGTTACGAGAAACTGCTCTCTATTGAATATTCAGTTAAATAGTGTGATCGAGTCATCACAGATATTCACAGTTGTCTGATCAAGCGATCCCGCAGGATCAGCACCAGTCTGTCGGTTACTCATCAAGAATCCGTAGCACTGAGCCTGGCGCCTCCCGTTGCTGATCAATACTGCAGTTTTCCTGCGCAGCCGCTAGAATGGCGGCCTTTGCGAAGTTCTGGAGTTTCCCCCTCATGCGCACTTTTCGGCTGGTGATATCTTGCCCGGACCGCGTTGGCATTGTTGCCAAAGTCAGTAATTTTCTGGCAGCCCACAACGGCTGGATCACCGAAGCGAGCCACCACTCGGACAACCAGGTGGGCTGGTTCTTCATGCGTCACGAAATTCGTGCCGATTCGCTGCCTTTCGGTATTGAAGTGCTGCGCGAGAAGTTTGCGCCGATCGCCGAAGAGTTCTCGATGGACTGGCGCATCACCGACACCGAGCAGAAAAAACGCGTTGTGCTGATGGCCAGCCGCGAATCGCACTGTCTCGCGGACTTGCTGCACCGCTGGCACAGCGATGAACTGGACTGCGAAATCTCCTGCGTGATTTCCAACCACGACGACCTGCGCAGCATGGTCGAGTGGCACGGCATTCCTTATTACCACGTCCCGGTCAATCCGCAGGACAAGCAACCGGCCTTCGACGAAGTGTCGCGTCTGGTCAAACAGCACGATGCCGAAGTGGTGGTCCTGGCGCGTTACATGCAGATCCTGCCGCCAGACATGTGCCGCGAATACGCGCACAAGGTCATCAACATTCACCACAGCTTCCTGCCGTCGTTCGTTGGTGCCAAGCCGTATCACCAGGCGTCGCTGCGTGGCGTGAAGCTGATCGGCGCGACCTGTCACTACGTGACCGAAGAGCTGGACGCTGGCCCGATCATCGAGCAGGACGTGGTGCGTGTCAGCCACAGTGACAGTATCGAAGACATGGTGCGTTTCGGTCGTGATGTCGAGAAAATGGTCCTGGCTCGTGGCCTGCGTTATCACCTCGAAGACCGCGTGCTGGTGCACGGCAACAAGACTGTGGTGTTCTGATCTCAACCCCACAGGCTTGAAAAACCAAGGGTCTGGGCGTTCAATCGTCCAGACCCTTTTTCATTTCAGCTGTGAGGAAAAGCCATGACCGATCCACTGGACAAAGCCACTTCCAAAGCGCCGGCGACGTTGGGCGAAGGGTGTTTGAGTCGATATGATCCCGAGGACATGAGCCCGGAGGATGGCACCGAGTTTCCCGGCGCTGCGGAGTTGTGGGAACAATTGCAAGAGAAGTCCGACGACAACAAAGACGATGCCTGAGGCGCGATCATTTAGGCGCAGCCAAAGGCACGGGGTGCGACCGGACGATCAAGCCTGCCCCACCTTCATCAGTTTCCTCAACAGCGGTCGGCCCAGCATCAACAAAAACACCGGCCCCCCGACCAGCAGATAAAAGTAATACGTCACCACCCGCCAAATCAGAATCGCCGCCGCTGCAGTGGATTTCCCCACCATCGGCGCCAGCAACGCTGCCGACGTCAACTCCGCCGCCCCCGCGCCGCCCGGCAGCAGGCTGAATTGCCCGGCGCCCAGCGAAAGCATCTGCACCAGAAAACTCCACGCCCACTGCAAGTCCGCGCCCAGGCCGCGTAGCGCCAGATACAGCACGCTGTAGCGCAGCAACCAATGCACACACGTCAGGGCGAATACTTTGATCAATGTTTGCCAGGGCAACTTCAATGTATCGGTAAACGCCGCGAGAAAATGCAGCAACTTGCGCGCCCAGCGACGGCGGGTAATGGCCTTGACGTTCATCCTTGCCAGCAGGCGACCGCTCAGGCGAATCAGGGTGCGGTGATAGCGCGCGACCAGCACACAACTGAATAAACCGCCGAACAGCGAAATCGCACTGACGGTCAGCAACCACTCGAGGCGATCGCTGAGGTGCTGGAACAGCGCATAAATCAAAATGCCGCTGAGGGCGCAGAGAAAGAACAGCAAATCGCTGAGCTGATCCATGGCAAACACCGCGCTGCCCCGCGCCGGCCGCACGCCGGAGCGGGCCAACAGGGCCATGATCGTCAACGGCCCGCCGCTGCCACCGGGAGTCGCGCAGTAGGCGAATTCGGCGGCCATCACTACACCAAGGCTTTGCAGCGGCGTGACGCGCTCGCGCTGATCTCCGAGTAGCAGGCGCAGACGCAAGGTATTGATGCCCCAGCAAAGCAGGATCATGCCGAACATGATCAACAGCCAGTGCAACGGGAAACTCTGCAGCCGCGCCCAGGTGTCGCCGCCACCCAGCACAACCGGAATCAGCACCGCCGCGAGCAGGCCGATCAGCAAGAGAAT
Organism: Pseudomonas sp. P4_D7; assembly: GCF_056401755.1. Lineage (NCBI taxonomy): Bacteria > Pseudomonadati > Pseudomonadota > Gammaproteobacteria > Pseudomonadales > Pseudomonadaceae > Pseudomonas > Pseudomonas sp. P4_D7. The sequence goes on from NZ_JBFUIR010000047.1 coordinate 29,914, forward strand.
GCCGCGACTCATGCGGCGCTTCCCAGTTGACCGCGCTGTTGGGCGAGCCAGTGGATTTTGGTCATCGGTACGCGTCCTTCGCTCAGCAGTCGTTCGAGGGTGTGCAGCCAGTAATCACGGGAAAAACCGTGGCGCATGTCCACGGGATGCAAGCCTAGACGAATCACCGACGCCCGACGCCAACGCTGTTGACGCTGCTCGCTGACAATCTTCGATAGGCCCCTTCGCCAGGCGCTGCGAGCGCTCCAGACCAGACCCGGYGCATCGATCGCGGTGAAATCCGGCAACCGATACAGATGCTGCGGATCGCTGGTGTAGCACAGGGGCAGATCGCGCAGGGCCTGGCGGGTGCCGTCGCTCATCAACCACGCCGGGGCAACGAAACCGTGCAGCGGCCAGTCGTGGCGCTGGAAGACTTCGATGCCGGTGCGCAGGCGGGCGAGGGCGGTTTCCCGGGACAAACGGTAAAACTCGCCTTCATGGGTGTAAACGCGGCGCATGAACCAGTCGTGAGGCGTCGTCGGGCCAGGCGCCTGGTCATCGTGGAAATAACCGTGCAACGCCAACTCATCGCCACGGGCGACGCGCTCATCGAGCCGTCGGCAAAATGCCGGGTGATCGTCGAGGGCGTTGTGCCGGTGGAAATTCGGAACGACCAGCCACGTGATCGGTACGTTGCCCAAGGCGTCGACGGCCTCGACAAACGGCTGGTAATCCGCCCACGTCGACGGAGCGACGTCGTGCAGCACCAGCAAGACGGCGCGGTCGTTCATCGATTCAACCATTGGCCACCTTGGGCAGCGTATGTCCGAGTACGGCGTGATAGTGGCCCAACAAACTGTCGACCACCGTATCCCACGCATAGTGGGTTTCGACATGCTGGCGCGCCAGTGTGCCAAGTTTGCTACCGCCGCGACTGAACAGTTCGCGCACGGCATTGGCCATTGCTTGCGGGTTGTTCGGTGCGCACAGGAGGCCGCAGGAATCAGTGACGATCTCTTCGAAAGCCCCGGCGGCAACGGCCACCACGGGAATGCCGCAGGCCATGGCTTCGAGGATCACCAGGCCGAAGGTTTCCTGGTCGCCGGCATGCAGCAAGGCATCGGCACTGGCCATCAACTGCGCGACGCGTGGCGCGGGGCAGAATTCGTCGATCACACTGACGTTGTCCGGCACGGCGGTGGGCATCGACGAACCGACCAGTAGCAGGTGATAGCGCGGGCCGAGGCGTTGCATGCATTTGAGCAATACCGGCAGGTTTTTCTCTTTCGAGCCGCGTCCGGCAAAAATCAGCAGCCGGGTGTCTTCGGCGATGCCCAGTTCTGCACGCAGTTGCGGGTCGCGGGCTTTGGGGTGAAAGGTTTGCAGGTCGACGCCCAGCGGTTGCACGAACACATTGCGTACACCGAGGCCGCTGAGCTTGTCGGCCATGATCTGACTGGGTGCCAAAACCCGATCGAAGTTGCCGTAAAGCCTGGTGACATACGCCTCGATATTCGGTGTGACCCAATGGCCCATGCGATTGCCGATCAGCAAGGGCAGATCCGAGTGATAGAAACCGATTACCGGCACATCCAGCTGTCGTCGCGCATCAAGGGCGGCCCAGGCGGTCAGATAAGGGTCGCCGACTTCGATCAGATCGGGCTGTAAATCCTGCAGGACATTTCGCCATGGCGCGAGGCGAAGGGGGAATCGATAGCCTTTGCCGAAGGGCAGGGCGGGGGCGGGAACCGTGTAAACGCCGTCGTGTTCGCCGAAATGGGCACCGGGAATCAGCAGGCTGTGGCGGGTGCCGGATTTGACTCCGAGCCGGCGGTGTTTGGCATCCAGATAAGTACGCACGCCGCCGCTGGCCGGGGCGTAGAACATGGTGATGTCGGCGATATGCACGGTGATCAACCCTCCGTTGCGTAGTTCTCCCTTGGTTGACCTTTATCAAGAATAGATGTTCGGTCGGGATTGCGCGGTGGAGCTGAAGAGCGCCCTCACCCTAACCCTCTCCCGGAGGGAGAGGGGACTGACCGAGGTGGATGTTGGAGTTACACCGACTTGAGAGACCTGAGTCGAACTCAGGTCTGGAAAATCCCCCGATCGGCTTCCTTTCCCCCTCGCCCCTCTGGGGGAGAGGGCTGGGGTGAGGGGGTAGGCTTTTGATCTCAGATGCGGAAACTGCCAACCAGTTGTTTCAGACGCGAAGCCTGCTGCTCCAGGTCCGAACACGCGCGCAACGTCGCCTGCAAGTTCTCCACGCCTTCCTGGTTCAGCGTGTTGATCTCGGTGATATCGACGTTGATCGACTCCACCACTGCCGTCTGCTCTTCGGTCGCGGTGGCCACCGACTGGTTCATCCCGTCGATCTCGCCAATGCGCTGGGTCACGCTGTTCAAGCGCTCCCCGGCAAGGTTGGCAATCTCGACGCTGTCCTGGCTGTGACGCTGACTGTCGCTCATGGTGCTCACCGACTCACGGGCGCCGACTTGCAGCTCCTCGATCATGGTCTGCACCTGTTGCGCCGATTCCTGGGTGCGGTGCGCCAGATTGCGCACTTCATCCGCCACCACGGCAAAACCCCGGCCGGCTTCACCGGCACGTGCCGCTTCAATGGCCGCGTTGAGCGCCAACAGGTTGGTCTGTTGGGAAATGCTGGTGATCACTTCGAGAATCTGGCCGATGTTCACGGTTTTGCTATTCAGCGACTCGATGTTGCTGCTCGACGCGCTGAGCATGCTCGACAGTTGATTCATCGCCTTGATGCTGCGATCCACCACTTGCTGGCCGTCTTCAGCCAGACCGCGCGCGTCACTGGCCTGATTCGAAGCCTGGGCGGCGTTGCGGGCGATTTCCTGCGCCGCGGCGCCGAGCTGGTTGATCGCCGCGGCGACACTGCTGGTGCGCGAGGCTTGCTGATCAGAGTTGTACATCGACGAGTTCGATGCCGCGACCACGCGCAGGGCGACTTCGTTAACCTGGCCGGTGGCCGACGACACTTCGCGGATCGAGCCGTGAATACGCTCGACGAAACGGTTGAATGCGGTACCGAGCACGCCAAATTCATCGTTATTGACGATGGTCAGGCGTTTGGTCAGGTCGCCTTCGCCATCGGCGATGTCCTCCATGGCGCGGGTCATCACGTGCAGCGGCTGGATCAGAATACGGATCAGCATGCCGAGCAGGGCAATGATGATTGCCACGGCAATCACGGTCGCGATCACTGCCGAGGTGCGGAATTCGCTGAGCATCGCAAAGGCCTGATCCTTGTCCACCGACAGGCCGATGTACCAGTTCACCGACGGCAGGCCTTTGATCGGCGCGAAGGTGACGATGCGGGTCTTGCCATCGACGGTAACTTCACTGAAGTCGCTGCTGATGCGCGGCGTGTCCTGTGGATAGGCTTCTTTCAGTGATTTCATCACCAACGCCTTGTCCGGGTGCACGAGGATCTTGCCGTCGGCGCTGACCAGGAACACATAACCCATGCCGTCGAAATCCCGGGCGGCGAGGGTGTCGACCAGCGATTGCAGGCTCAGGTCGCCGCCAACCACACCCACACTCTGGCCGGCCTTTTTCGAGGCAGTGGCGATGGAAATGATCAACTGGCCGGTAGCGGCGTCGATGTACGGTTCGGTCAGGGTTGAGGTGCGGCTGCCCTCGGCACCTTTATACCAAGGGCGCACGCGCGGATCGAAACCGTCGGGCATCTTGGTGTCCGGACGGATGGTGAAGTGCCCGGTGGCATCGCCCAGGTAGGTCGCCATGAACGTCGAGGTCAGGCTTTTCTGTTCCAGCAGACTGGCGACGTTGGCGGGCTCGGGGTTGATGGCGATGTTTTGGGCGGCGTTCTCGATCAGTAGAATGCGGCCGCTGAGCCAGGTCTGGATATTGCCGGCAGTGACCTCGCCCATCTCGTTGAGATAGTTGTTCAGGTCATCGCGGATCGCGTTGCGCTGCAACCAGTCGTTGTACAAGGTAAACGAGGCGAAGGCGGCGATGACGATGAGGGCGGCGGCAAGCAAAATTTTATGGCTGAAGCGCAGATTTTTGTTCATGGCTTGGGGTTCCGCTAAGGTCTTAATGTCCAGGGCGTGCTTTTATAGAAGCGCGCAAAATGGGCAAGGGTGAAAACAAGCTGATATTTCCGTCTCTCCTTAGGGAAATGTCCGGCCTGACTTGTGGTCGGGTCTCTCACTCTTCTTTATCGGCCATGCAGAATCAAAGATTAACCATTGGGTGACAAAATGCCTGACTCCTCGCAACTCGTAATCGGCGCCGACCTCGCAGGCCAACAGATCGCTCAGGCCATGCGCCTGGCCAACCGCCACGGACTGGTCGCCGGCGCCACCGGTACCGGTAAAACCGTCACCTTGCAGCGTTTGGCCGAGGCGTTCAGCGACGCCGGGGTCGCGGTATTTGCCGCTGACATAAAGGGTGATCTGTGTGGCCTCGGTGCGGCGGGCAATCCGCAGGGCAAGGTGGCCGAGCGCATTGCCGGGATGCCGTGGCTCAACCACAAGCCGCAGGCCTATCCGGTGACCTTGTGGGACATCCACGGCGAGTCCGGTCATCCGTTGCGCACCACGTTGAGCGAAATGGGCCCGTTGCTGATCGGCAGCTTGCTGGAACTGACCGACAGTCAGCAGTCGGCGCTATATGCCGCCTTCAAGGTGGCCGATCGCGAAGGCCTGTTGCTGCTGGACTTGAAGGATCTGAAAGCGCTGCTCAATCACCTCAAGGAAAACCCGCAGCTGTTGGGCGAAGACGCGGCGCTGATGACCACCGGTTCCAGTCAGGCGCTGTTGCGTCGCTTGGCGACGCTGGAGCAGCAGGGCGCCGAAGCCTTGTTCGGCGAACCGGCACTGCAACTTGAAGACATTCTGCAACCGACCGCCGATGGTCGCGGGCGCATTCATTTGCTCGATGCCAGTCGTCTGGTGCACGAGGCGCCGAAGGTCTACGCGACATTCCTGTTGTGGCTGCTGGCTGAACTGTTCGAGCAATTGCCCGAGCGCGGCGATGCCGACAAACCGCTGCTGGCGCTGTTTTTTGATGAGGCGCATTTGTTGTTCGGCGATACACCGAAGGCCTTGCAGGAGCGACTTGAGCAAGTGGTACGGCTGATCCGTTCCAAAGGCGTTGGCGTGTACTTCGTTACGCAATCGCCGGCGGACTTGCCCGATGACGTGCTGGCGCAACTTGGCTTACGCATTCAACACGGTTTGCGCGCCTTTACCGCCAAAGAGCAGAAATCCCTGCGCGCGGTGGCGGACGGCTTCCGACCGAATCCGGCGTTCGACAGCTTGTCGGTGTTGACTGAACTGGGAATTGGCGAGGCCTTGGTCGGCACGCTGACCGAGAAAGGCACGCCGGAAATGGTGCAGCGCGTACTGGTCGCACCGCCGCAGTCGCGGATCGGGCCGTTGACCGAAACCGAACGCACGCTGTTGATTGCGGGCTCGCCGTTCAAGGGCCGCTATGACAAGCCGATCGATCGTGAGTCGGCGTATGAAATTCTGATGGGGCGTAAAGGGCTGGCGCCGGAGGCTGAAGCGCCAGCGGCTTCACAAGAGCCGAGTCTGGCGGACAGGGCTGGAGAGTTCCTGGGTACGGCAGCAGGGCAGGCCTTGAAGTCAGCCATGCGTCAGGCTGCCAATAACCTCGGCAAACAACTGGTACGCGGCTTGATGGGCTCTTTACTCGGTGGCAGCAAACGCCGCTGAAACCTGTGGGAGCGAGCTTGCTCGCGAAGGCGCCGTGTCAGGCAACACATAGGTTGAATGACAGTCCGCATTCGCGAGCAAGCTCGCTCCCACAGGGAATTTGTCAGGTCTTGGCTTTGGCGTGCGCCGCCAGTCGTTCCAGTGCCGCGCGCAAACCCGGATCAGTGATCCCGTCCGCCGTGGCCTGAATCGTCGCCGCTGCATCCGTCGACAAATCCATCGTGTGTCCGGCCGCTCCGCGTTGAACGGTCGGCGGCTGCACCTTGAACAGAATCCGCGTCAAACTGGCGAACTCATCAAACATCTGCAGCTGCCTCTGCAAGCGTTTTTGCTGATAGCGCAGACGTGTGGCCCAATGGCCATCGGTGACAATCAGCAACAGACTGCCCTCACGCCACGACGCTACATGGCAATGTTCACGGGCGGCGGGTTGCAGTTGGCTTTCGAGCAGACGCTGCAAATGCCCCAGTCGTTGGGCATGGCCGAGGATGGCTTTGAGCGGCTTGGCTTCGCGCAGGAGAACGGCGGGTGCTCTGGCCGTAAGAGGGCGAAATGCCATGATCGAACACCTGAAGTAACAGAAACGCCATGGTAGCAGAAAGGCCGAAATCACTCGCCCATTGCTTTTGCCCTCGCTTTGCCCATTAAATCAACGACTAACTTCTGCCTTGTATGACTTGAAGTTGAGCAAAACGCCCCTATTTTAAGTGAGCCCCGTCAAAGCGCAGTGCCAGCATCGTGGAACATCGCCACTTTCCTCACTTCCGTTTCCGGGTAGAATGCTCGTTCGCATGCGGCCATGAGGGCTGCACGGGCGACGCTCACGGGGCCGCCCTCCATCCCTTTAGTGTGGAAGATCCTGCCGATATGTTTGCGCCTTTGTTAAAGAAACTTTTTGGAAGCAAGAACGAGCGTGAAGTCAAACGCATGCTCAAGACGGTGCAGCTCGTCAATGCCTTCGAAGAGCAAATGGTGGCCCTTTCGGACGATCAATTGCGCGCCAAGACCGCTGAGTTCAAGGCCCGCATCGCCAAAGGGGAAACCCTCGACAAGCTGTTGCCAGAAGCCTTTGCGGTCGCCCGCGAAGCCGGCAAGCGCATCATGGGTATGCGCCACTTCGACGTACAGCTCGTCGGTGGCATGACCTTGCACGAAGGCAAGATCGCCGAAATGCGCACCGGTGAGGGTAAAACCCTCGTAGCGACCCTGGGTGTTTACCTCAACGCATTGTCCGGCAAGGGCGTGCACGTTGTGACGGTGAACGACTACCTGGCGCGTCGTGACGCCAACTGGATGCGCCCGCTGTATGAATTCCTCGGCCTGACCGTCGGCGTCGTGACGCCGTTCCAGCCGCCGGAAGAGAAGCGTCTGGCCTACGCCGCCGACATCACCTACGGCACCAACAACGAATTCGGTTTCGACTACCTGCGCGACAACATGGCGTTCAGCATGGAAGAAAAATTCCAGCGCGAACTCAACTTTGCCGTGATCGACGAAGTCGACTCCATCCTCATCGACGAAGCGCGTACCCCGCTGATCATTTCCGGTCAGGCCGAGGACAGCTCCAAGCTGTACATGGAGATCAATAAACTGATCCCGCAGCTGGAACTGCACGTTGAAGAAGTCGAAGGCGAAGTCACCAAGGCTGGCCACTACACCGTTGACGAGAAGACCCGTCAGGTTGAACTCAACGAAGCCGGTCACCAGTTCATCGAAGACATGCTCACCCGCGTCGGCCTGCTGGCTGAAGGCGAGAGCCTGTACTCGGCACACAATTTGGGCCTGCTGACCCACGTGTATGCCGGTCTGCGTGCGCACAAGCTGTTCAATCGCAACATTGAATACATCGTGCAGGATGGTCAGGTCGTACTGGTCGACGAACACACCGGTCGTACCATGCCGGGTCGTCGTTTGTCCGAAGGCCTGCACCAGGCCATCGAAGCCAAGGAAGGCCTGAACATTCAGGCCGAGAGCCAGACCCTGGCTTCGACCACGTTCCAGAACTACTTCCGTCTGTACACCAAGCTGTCCGGCATGACCGGTACCGCCGACACCGAAGCGTTCGAATTCCACCAGATCTATGGTCTGGAAGTCATGGTCATTCCGCCGAACAAACCGTTGGCGCGTAAAGACTTCAACGACCTGGTGTTCCTGACCGCCGAAGAGAAGTACGCGGCCATTGTTGCGGACATCAAGGAAAGCATGGCGGCCGGCCGTCCGGTGCTGGTGGGTACTGCCACCATCGAAACCTCCGAGCACATGTCCGCATTGCTCGTGAAGGAAGGCATCGAACACAAGGTTCTGAACGCCAAGTTCCACGAAAAAGAAGCCGAGATCATCGCGCAGGCCGGTCGTCCGGGCGCACTGACCATCGCCACCAACATGGCCGGTCGTGGTACCGACATCCTGTTGGGCGGTAACTGGGAAGTTGAAGTCGCGTCGCTGGAAGACCCGACCCCTGAGCAGATTGCCCAGATCAAGGCCGACTGGCAGAAGCGCCACCAGCAAGTGCTGGAATCCGGCGGTCTGCAGGTGATCGCCTCCGAGCGTCACGAATCCCGTCGTATCGACAACCAGCTGCGTGGCCGTGCCGGCCGTCAGGGTGACGCCGGTTCCAGCCGCTTCTACCTGTCGCTGGAAGACAGCCTGATGCGCATCTTCGCTTCTGATCGAGTGAAGAACTTCATGAAAGCCCTGGGCATGCAGCCGGGCGAAGCGATCGAACACCGCATGGTGACCAACGCGATCGAGAAGGCGCAGCGCAAGGTTGAAGGCCGCAACTTCGATATCCGTAAGCAACTGCTCGAGTTCGATGACGTCAACAACGAACAGCGTAAAGTGATCTATCACATGCGTAACACGTTGCTGGCCGCCGACAACATCGGTGAAACCATCGCCGATTTCCGTCAGGACGTGCTCAACGCCACCGTCAGCGCGCACATTCCGCCGCAGTCGCTGCCTGAGCAGTGGGACGTGGCCGGTCTGGAAGCTTCGATTGCCAGCGACTTCGGCGTGACACTGCCGATCCAGCAGTGGCTCGACGAAGACGATCACCTGTACGAAGAAACCCTGCGCGAGAAGCTCATGACCGAGCTGATGGCGGCGTATAACGAGAAAGAAGACCAGGCCGGTGCCGACGCACTGCGCTCGTTCGAGAAGCAAATCGTACTG
>NZ_JBFUIR010000048.1:0-37246 GCF_056401755.1 Pseudomonas sp. P4_D7
GGGCGATGTCCTGCATTGATTCCGGCAGCAGGGCGATGCCGAACCCAGCCTGAATCAGCTGGAGCTGGGTGGTCTTGCGGGACATGACCCGCGCCGCTTGCGGAAAGAAGCCCTGACGCATGCACAATTCAGCACACAGATAACTCAGACCGCCGCGTTGCGGATGCGGAATCGAGATGAATGCCTCGTCCTTCAGTTGGGCCAGATCGACACGCTCAGCCTCGGCCAATCGATGATTCATCGGCACTGCCAACAGCAGCCGTTCAGTAAACAGCGGCACAATCTGAATACCTTCGCGCTGGCGCAACACTGGCAGGCGCAGCAGGCCGACATCGAGGCGTCCTTCGGCGAGTTCTTCCAGTTGCGCTTCCGAAGAGAGTTTGCCGATATCCAGTGACACGCCAGGCTGTTGCTGCAGATAAGCGCCGATATCACTGAGCAGCCGGCCACTGATAGACACAGTGCTGGAGTGACTGAGGCGCAAGGTGCCGAGCTGGCCATTGCCGACTTCGGTGGCCATGGCGCTGGCCTTGCTCAGCTCGTTCAGCAGATTTCTTGCTCGCGGCAAAAAAGCTTCCCCAGCCGCAGTGAGGCGAGGCTGGCGCGCGGTGCGCTCGAAAAGCGGGGTTTGCAGGCGCGTTTCCATGTCCTTGATTTGCCGGCTCAGCGCCGATTGCGCAACGAATAAACGTTCAGCCGCAGCACTGAAACTGCCGCAGTCGGCGATTTCGACGAAGTAACGCAGTTGACGGGTTGAAAGCACCAGTTATGCCTTTTTGAGATGGGTGATCGACTTTGAAGATATTAGTCGCAACCCTCGGCGCTGGCTAAAGTCATCTCAGGCTTATTAAGGAAGCGGATCGATGAGTGTGGCGGGGTTGTTGAGTGAATGGGCGTGGGGCGCTGGCGGCTGGGCGGTGATTGGGTTGGGCATCGCATTGGCTTACATCGTGTTCGGCATTGCCGGATTTGGCACTGCATTGGTGGCGGGGCCGATTCTGCTTCTGTTCATGCCGTTGTCAAAGATTGTGCCGTTGCTGGTGCTGCTGGATTTTGTCGCGGCGTTCGGCAATCTGCTGCCGTCGCGGCGGGATGTGGCCAAGCCGGAGTTGTTGCGGCTACTGCCGTGCATGGCTCTGGGCTGCACGCTGGGAGTGATTTTCCTGCTTAATCTGAAATCCGATCTGTTGCTGTTGTTGATGGGTCTGTTTATCAGCGCTTATGCGGTTTACAGCCTGTGGGTCAAAGCCCGGCCGACGCAATTGTCGGCGGCCTGGGCAGTGCCGATGGGGACAGTGGGCGGGTTGTTCGGCGCGCTGTTTGGCAGTGGCGGCTTTCTATACGCGATTTATCTCAACAGTCGGCTGCCGAAAGACGCCGCGCGGGCCACGCAAAGTGCGCTGATCAGTTGCAGCACGGTGGTGCGTTTGAGCCTGTTTGCCATCGCCGGTGTGTATGCCGAGCTACCCTTGTTGATGCTGGCGTTGTGTCTGTTGCCGGCCATGGCGCTGGGGCTGTGGATCGGGCGGCGCTTGACCATGAAGTTGTCGCGCGAGGCATTTGTACGGCTGGTGACGTGGCTGGTGCTGGCGAGCGGGCTGGCATTGATCGGGCGCTACCTCAGCACTTGACCGGATTTTGTCAGGGATTAAGCTGCCGGCCTTTAGGGCCTCTTCGCGAGCAGGTCGAATCGTCGCACCGTCGCTCCCACAGGGAACTGCATTCCATTGTGGGAGCGAGCTTGCTCGCGAAGGCGTCAGAAGTCACACCGCAGGATTTCCCATGAATTCGCAAAGCATCATCGTCCCGAAAATCTCCACCCTGCCGGTCCACGAACCCCGGGCCCGGGCGATCGTGCGCTGGCTGGTGCGCAAGAACATCATCAAAGAAGAGCTGACAACCTGTGGCCGCACCGGCAACCGCATGGCTTACGCGATTGCCGATGGCGCCCGCGCCGTGGTCCTGCACCCGCAAGCGTTGCCATTTGGTGAGCCGATCAACGGGCTGGAGATCGTCACCAAACGCTGCATCTACACACCGGCCAAGGGCTTTCTCGAAGAGGCCGGTTGCGCCGAGTGTCGTCGCGAGATCGGCGAAGCGCTGTTCGAAAGCCTCGAAGACTGGATGCCGGGGCGCACCGACAACTTCACCTGCCCGGAATGCGGTCACGAAGACGACATCAACGGCTTCCTGTACCTGCAGGAGTGCGGGTTTTCCAACCTCGGTTTCATCTTCAACAACTGGCTGGAGGCGGGCTTCAAGCAGAGCTTTATCGATGAGTTCGCCGATTGGCTCGATCAACCTGTCTCTTGGGTCAAGGTGGAGCTGTAACGGCGGGGATTCCCGTACATCAGCAACATTGATATTAAGCTGAGTTTTACATTGAACAGCAGGGGGTGGATGACTATAATGGCGCGCTTCCATTTTCCCGCTCGGGAGCCCCCGCGATGCTGCGTATCAGCCAAGAAGCTCTGACATTCGACGACATTCTCTTAGTGCCCGGTTATTCCGAGGTGCTTCCTAACGAAGTCAGTCTCAAGACCCGCCTTACCCGTGGCATCGAGCTGAACATTCCTCTGGTTTCTGCTGCAATGGACACCGTCACTGAAGCCCGTCTGGCAATCGCCATGGCTCAGGAAGGTGGCATCGGCATTATCCACAAGAACATGACCATCGAGCAGCAAGCTGCCGAAGTGCGTAAGGTCAAGAAGTTCGAAGCCGGCGTCGTCAAGGATCCGATCACCATCGAGGCTGATGCCACGGTACGTGACCTGTTCGAATTGACCCGCATGCACAACATTTCCGGCGTTCCGGTCCTGCACGATGGCGACCTGGTCGGCATCGTCACTTCCCGTGACGTGCGTTTCGAAACCCGTCTGGAAGCCACCGTACGTGAAGTGATGACGCCTAAAGAGCGTCTGGTCACCGTGCGTGAAGGCGCCGACAAGAACGAAGTCCGCGAGCTGCTGCACAAGCACCGTCTGGAAAAAGTTCTGATCGTCGATGACAAGTTTGCCCTCAAAGGCATGATGACCGTCAAAGACATCGAAAAAGCCAAAGCCTACCCGCTGGCCAGCAAGGACGATCAAGGTCGTCTGCGCGTTGGCGCTGCGGTCGGTACCGGTAAAGACACCGGTGACCGCGTCGCTGCTCTGGTCAATGCCGGTGTGGACGTGGTGGTAGTTGATACCGCCCACGGTCACTCCAAAGGCGTGATCGACCGCGTTCGCTGGGTCAAAGAGAATTTCCCTGAAGTGCAGGTGATCGGCGGCAACATCGCCACCGGCGCCGCAGCCAAGGCTCTGGCCGAAGCTGGCGCTGATGCGGTCAAGGTCGGTATCGGCCCTGGCTCGATCTGCACCACCCGTATCGTCGCCGGTGTCGGCGTCCCGCAAATCAGTGCCATCGCCAACGTCGCCGCTGCCCTTGAAGGCACTGGCGTACCGTTGATCGCCGACGGCGGCATCCGTTTTTCCGGTGACCTGTCCAAGGCCATCGTAGCCGGTGCTTCCTGCGTGATGATGGGCTCGATGTTCGCCGGTACTGAAGAAGCGCCGGGCGAGATCGAACTGTTCCAGGGCCGTTCGTACAAGGCGTATCGCGGCATGGGTTCGCTGGGCGCCATGTCCCAGGCTCAAGGTTCCTCCGACCGTTACTTCCAGGACTCCTCGGCAGGTGCCGAGAAACTCGTTCCGGAAGGCATCGAAGGCCGTGTGCCTTACAAAGGCACCCTGAGCGCGATCATTCACCAGTTGATGGGCGGTCTGCGTTCCTCGATGGGCTACACCGGTAGCGCCAACATCGAAGAAATGCGCACCAAGCCTGAATTCGTGCGGATCACCGGCGCCGGCATGGCCGAATCCCACGTTCACGACGTGCAGATCACCAAAGAAGCGCCAAACTACCGCGTAGGTTGAGCCTTCAAGCTACAAGCAAAGCAACCGGGGCTGTTTGATTCAGCCCCGAGTTGTTTCTGAATCACGACTGTTTCTGAACGACTTAGACGAGACTGAATCATGGCCCTCGATATTCACGCTCACCGCATCCTGATCCTCGACTTCGGCTCGCAATACACCCAACTGATCGCCCGCCGCGTGCGCGAAATCGGTGTGTACTGCGAACTGCACCCGTTCGACATGGACGAAGATGCGATCCGCGAATTCGCTCCTAAAGGCGTCATCCTCGCCGGCGGCCCCGAGTCCGTGCACGTCGCCGACAGCCCGCGTTGCCCACAGGCAGTGTTCGATCTGGGCGTACCGGTTTTCGGTATCTGCTACGGCATGCAGACCATGGCCGAGCAACTGGGCGGCAAGGTTGAAGGCTCCGAACTGCGTGAGTTCGGTTACGCCCGCGTTGACGTGGTCGGCAAGAGCCGCCTGCTCGACGGCATCGAAGACCACATCGACGCTGACGGCCTGTTCGGCCTCGACGTATGGATGAGCCACGGTGACAAAGTCACCAAGATGCCGGAAGACTTCCACATTCTGGCCAGCACCCCGAGCTGCCCGATCGCCGGCATGTTCAACGACGACCGTGGCTACTACGGCGTGCAGTTCCACCCGGAAGTGACCCACACCAAACAGGGCGGTCGCATCCTGTCGCGTTTTGTCCTCGACATCTGCGGCTGTGAAGCCCTGTGGACGCCGTCGAAGATCGCTGAAGACGCCATTGCCAACATCCGCGCCCAAGTCGGCACCGACAACGTATTGCTGGGTCTGTCCGGCGGCGTTGACTCCTCGGTGGTTGCCGCGCTGCTGCACAAAGCCATCGGCGACCAACTGACTTGCGTCTTCGTCGACAACGGCCTGCTGCGTCTGCACGAAGGCGAGCAAGTGATGGCCATGTTCGCCGAGAACATGGGCGTCAAGGTGATCCGCGCCAACGCTGAGGAGCAGTTCCTCAACAACCTGGCCGGCGAAGCCGATCCGGAAAAGAAGCGCAAGATCATCGGTCGCACCTTCATCGACGTATTCGATGCCCAGTCGAACAAACTGGAAAACATCAAGTACCTCGCGCAGGGCACCATCTACCCGGACGTGATCGAATCGGCTGGCGCGAAAAGCGGCAAGGCCCATGTGATCAAGTCGCACCACAACGTGGGCGGCCTGCCGGAAGAGATGAACCTGAAACTGGTCGAGCCACTTCGCGAACTGTTCAAGGACGAAGTTCGTCGTCTGGGTCTGGAGCTGGGCCTGCCGTACGACATGGTCTACCGTCACCCGTTCCCGGGCCCGGGTCTGGGCGTGCGCATCCTCGGTGAAGTGAAGAAGGAATACGCCGACCTGCTGCGTCGCGCTGACCACATCTTCATTGAAGAACTGCGCAAAGCTGACTGGTACCACAAGGTCAGCCAGGCGTTCGTCGTGTTCCAGCCAGTGAAATCGGTTGGCGTGGTCGGCGATGGCCGTCGTTACGCCTGGGTCGTGGCCCTGCGTGCCGTAGAAACCATCGACTTCATGACCGCGCGTTGGGCTCACCTGCCTTACGAACTGCTGGAAACCGTTTCCGGCCGCATCATCAATGAAATCGAAGGCATCTCCCGCGTCACTTACGACGTGTCGAGCAAGCCGCCGGCGACGATTGAGTGGGAATGATCTCACTACCCGTTGATTAACGAAAAACCCTTGGCCTGAAGCCAAGGGTTTTTTCGTTTCATGCCTTGAAAACGGGTTAGTTGGGTAAGCGACTTTGCAGGGTCAAGCCGATCTCTATCAGGCGCTGGGATAAAGCGCCGAGGTTACGGAACATGATGCCGCTGATCCGGGGCATCGACTGCGCCCAGATGTAAAACTGACCATTCCTGCAATTTACTACTGTTCGAACGATATTGCTGGAGCTGTCGCGACGCACGAGCATGTAGGTGTTTTGCATTTTTTTGAGTATGAACATGCCGTTGCGATTGAGGAGTGTGTTCTCTGTTGCCTCAGTCCATTGCGGCACAGGTGTTTCGATCTGCAAGCGCAGATCGGCGAATAGGATATCGGATGAGTTGCGCGTCGTTGCCCCGTTATCAAACGGGCCCCGAGTGACTTTCAGTCCCGGGTCGAGACTGACGCCGGGCACTTCGCTGGGCACCGCTTCTTCAATGCGTAAACCGATGCCGCCCCTGAGTTCGCTTATGCCTGGCAGATTTCTGAAAGCGTTGGTGTTCGTTGCCTCGACCAGGGCAACCCATTTTCCGGGTCTGTTGAGGAGCTCGTCACCCCACATGATTTGAGAGGCGAGCCGGGCGTGGATCATCTGCTCTTCGATCGAAGTCAGCGGTATTTTCAGTTTGTAACTGTGTGCGACTTCAAGACCATGGCTGCGGATGCCATTGGCCTGGGCAGCCTTGATCAGTTCGAGCATGTTGAATCGGTCATCAGGGTCGGTACTCAGGCTGGACAAGTAGCCGCTAAGGTCCTCTGACATCTCTCCCGACAGGTAAAAGTCGTTGAGATCTGCCTGGGCAAAATCGCTCAGCAAACCACGTACATAAAGTGTGTCGATATGCCGTGCGAACGCCGGCATGTTTTCGATCATGAAACGCATGCTGGTGATGCGATCAAGGGTTTCGCCGACGACCAGTCCATCGGTATTGGCAAAGATGCGATCAATCAACTCAGCCGTCTGCGTCTCGGCATCGATTGGCGGGATGACTGGCCGTGCGGGCAGGTTGGTCCAGTTCATCTCCGAGTAATACTCTTTGGCCTCGTTTAGCAGGGATGTGCGTCTGTCGCGGAAATAAGCCTCATACGTTTCGGCAGTTGATGGACGACCGCGGTTTGCACTGGAGAGCTCGGCGAAAGTCTCGGGCAGGTTCATTGCCCATCTTTTCATTTTCGCAATGTCCATTCCTACGATGTCGTTCAGGGGAGTAACCAGACGCAGTGGTCGCGCAACCGGTGAAACCGGTTCAACGAGGGGAAGCTCCGCTGACGGGGTTGATGAGGCTGGGGCCGAGGATGAGGACGAGGGCAGATCAATGCCCAGTAAACAGGCCTTGCCCAAGCATTGGCCGCCTCCCCTGAGGCGCAACGCGGGTATGCGTTCCCACTTGCCGCTACTACTCAAGCGTACTGGCAACGAGTAAGCGAACTGATTGGGTCGCTCGGGATTGACGATGGCCCAGTGGCCAGTGTCTTCGGAGTCGGCAAAGTAGCGCACGTAGTAAGCCGCACCCTCCATTTCGATGGCATAGCCCGGCTCCTTGTCCAGGCGGTAAATGCCCTCATACTTGCCTGGAGCTGCCTCTGCAGAACGCTGGGCAAGTAGCTCGTTGCATCGATATTTGGCAGGAATCTTTGGAACAGACCAACCTTGGCGCGCAGCCGGCGTGGCCAACTGCCGGGTGGATGCGATGGTGGTCCCGGTGGCAATTTCGTTTGCCAGCTCGACGGTCGCCTGTGGATCAATCGTCGCGACTGGCGGTTGATCCACAGGCGGCAAGAAGGGTGCGTCAGGCGCAGTGAACTCGACCAACCCGAGCATTTCTTGCGCTTCGGCAAACTCCACCTGCGGGCCCACTTCAAGTTGCGCGCCCGTGCTGATCAGAAACGGAATGTTGAACACAATGTCGATCGCATTCAGCACTGCTCCGGTAACACCGGCTTTGCGTTCGGTTGGCGTAGTGCCGTTGATGGCCTGATCAATGTTCAATCCCATGTTCGTGATGCTGGCGCCAATCAAAGGCAACGCCAAAGGCCAGCCCACCGCTGCCATCGGGCCGAATACTTTCAGACCGGCACTCAAATAACCGATCCAGAGTTTTTTGCGCAATTGACTGTTGGAAGTGAGTACAAGGTGCGCCTCGGCAACCATGGCCGTACGTGTCGACTCGCTCAACCAAGTGAATGCGTCACCGCTGATCGCGACGTTGCTGCGATTGATCATTTGATGATCGCTGTGACCCCAAGTGCTCACCAGGCGGTTCATCAGATCGGTGAGGTTTTCGGTCAAGTGATTGCGGTCAGCCAGCGGGAAATGCTTGAGAAAAGCCGTGCGCTTGTCCTCTGAATTCATCTGCTCCAGCATCCACCAATGCAGATCCGCTTCATTCTCCATCAAGAGGAATGTCTGGGATTCACCTGGCAAGTAAAGGGTCTGGCGGCCACTGTCTTCCACCAGACGCAGTGCATTGGAAGCTACGTGGCCATCGAGATCCAGCGCCCGCACTTCAGCACCTACCGGGTGTAACGCTTGCAGCATTGGCAAGGTAACGGGCCAGGTAACGGGCCCGATTACCGAGTCGACGACGCGCTGAAAGTCAGTTCCGTCAAGGTCACCCTGTTGCAGCGCCTGCACCGCCAGGCTGAGAAAGTTGCACTTTGCCAGGGCTCGGAAGTTATCCGACGAGGTTTGCCAGAAAGTCGTCAGTTGGCCTATGTAGCGCGCGCTGAAGTCGACGTCCCAGAACGCCTTCAGCACATCACTGCCCAGCAACCGGACTTCATTGCTCTGATTGAAGTTTTCCGCCTCCGGGCCATCCGAGTAGAACCCGCAGTAAAGACCAAGCAGATCTGCGTTGTCTTGATCAGTCGCGCGAAAGCGATGGATCACCAACTGTGTGAGGGTGAGCGTTTCGTAAGGTTTTTCCAGCAAATGTTCCCAACCCGTGAAGGTCAGCGTGCTGCTCTGCGCCGTTTTGAAACGGTGGAAGTAAACACGGTCGGAATCGAGGCCGGACAGTCCGTTGTCCGCCAGTATTTCGTTGGCAACTTGATGGGCAGCGTCGAGCAGACTCGGGCAGGTCTGCACGATCGTCGCAGCAATGGCTTTGAGGGCGGTTTTGTCCTCAGCGTTTGGCAGGAGACGTCGTTCGGGGGAGGTCATGCGTTCTTCATCCTTGAGAAACAAAGACTGAGCATGACCGATTCGCTCAAGGGCAGTGCACTACCCGGCTACCGCATATTGTTCCCCTATTGATAATCGAGTAGGTGTGATGGGGAAGGATGGCTTGTCTGGCGTTATCCAGCCGCTAGCTGGATTCGCAAGTGCAGAGGAAGGTTGATAAAAAATGCCAGTCAGTTTTGCTGACTGGCATTTTTCGTTGTCGGGCCTTCCTTGCTCAGTTTTAACCGGAGAGCCTCAATCAGGGATCCGGCTACGCAATATCAGCCCGGTATCGGACAACCGTTGAGACATGTCCTTCAGGTTGGCGAATGCGATGTCATTCACCCGCTGCCACGCAGGTCGGTGGAGGGAGACCTTGCCGTCACTCGATCGAGTGATCGGTGTGCGTTGCAGCATGCCTTGTTTGCTGCGGTGGATCAGCGTGTAGCGCTCACCTGTTTTTTCGAACAGATACATGCCGCGCCTGTACAACAGATTCTCCAGCGTTTCTTCGGTCCAGGTCACCTCGGGTGCCGGCATTCTCAAGCGCAGATCGGCACGCAGAAGATCTGGATTGCCTTGCCTGACGGTGCCACCGGGCGAGCTGCCGCGTGGTACTTCAATACCCGGATCGACATCCACGCCCAGCTCTTCACCGGCGCCGACTTCATCGATTCGCAAGCCTATTCCCCCCTTCAGTTCACTGATGCCCAGCAGTCCTCTGAAGGTATTGGTGCTGTGAGCATCGGTTACTACGATCCATTTTCCCGGGCTGTTGAGGTAGACGTCACCGGTCATGATGTCGTTTGTCAGGTAGGTGCTCATCATTTGCTCGTCGACGGAGGGCAGCGGTGTTTTCATTTTGTAGCTGGCGGCGCAGTCGATCGCCTGGACCCGAACCCCGTTCGCTCGCGCGACCTGGACCAGTTCCAGTGGGTTGAATCGACCGGCGGGATCGGTGCCCAGGCTGTTCAGGTAAGTGTGTAAATCCGCAGTCATATTGCCGCTGGTGAAGTAGCGGTTCAGTTCCACTTGAGCGAAGTCACTGAGCAGGCCACGCAGATAAAGGGTTTTCACGTGTCGGGCCAGCGCCGGCATGTTTTCAATCAGAAAACCCATGCTGGCAATGCGATCGAGGGTTTCTCCGACCACCAGCCCGGAGGCACTTTCAAAAACGCCATCGAAAAGATCGGTCAGTGGCATCAGCCGGTTGATCTCGGGTATCACCGGGCGCGGGGGCTGGATGACCCACGGCAGGTTCTTGAAAAAGCTTCGGGCCGAACTTTGCAGAAGTTGGCGTTTGCCGGCGGCATACAACTCGAACGGATCGTCCATGGCGAAACCGCCGGCACCGTCGGGTTGCAACCGGGCATGGGTTTCGTTGAGGTTCAACGCCCAGGCTTTTATCGAACGGCGTACCGACGGTTCGATGTCAAAGGCACTGGTCACCGGGCGTGGGGGCCTCGATGTCGAGGGTTGCGGTTCTTCTGCCGGTTGCACGGGCGTTTCGGGCGAGGCAGGTTCGAAGGTGTCGAGTTCGAGATCCGGAGTGCATTGTTTGCCCATGCACTGGCCGCCACCCTTGAGACCCAAGGCTGGCATGCGCTCCCATTCTCCTTCACCATTGAGACGGACAGGCAGCGCGTGGACAAGCTGGTTTGGGCGCTCAGGGTCGACGATCGCCCAGTCGCCGCTGCCTTGAGCATTGGCGAAGTAGCGCACATAGTACGGCGTGTCATTCATCAGAATGGCATAGGGCGGATCCGAGTCGAGGCGGTAGACACCCTGGAATTTCCCCGACTCTTCGCCGAGCGCTGTGCCATCAAGCAACTCGTTGCATTGGTAGCGTTCGGGCACCGGAGGCGGTAGGGCGTTTTGCGCCGGAATTAGCGTCGTTTCATCGATATTTGGCAGGGTGATGTCGGCATCGTCCGGCACCATGATCGGCTCTTGGTAATCGGCTTCGACAGAGGCATTCAAGGCTTCGCTGTACTCAGCCATCTCGGCGGCTTCTGCCGCCTCGACCTCGGCGCCAACCTCCAGCATCGGCCCGGTGCCGATCAGCAATGGAAGGTTGAATAACAGATTGAGACCACTCAAAACCGCACCCAGCACGCCGGCCTTGCGTTCGGCCCTTGTCTTGCCGTTTTGCGCCTGATCGATATTCAGACCCATGCTGGCAAGGGTGGCGCCAATCACCGGTAACGCCAGCGGCCAACCGACAGTGGCCATCGGAGCAAATACCTTGAGGCCCGCACTCAGATAACCGATCCACAGTTTCTTGCGCAGATCGCCATTGGACGTCAGGGACAGGTGGGCTTCAGCAAACATCGCCTGACGTGTCGAGTCACGCAGCCAACTGAATGCATCATCGCTCAACTCCTGGTTTGTGCGGTTGATCAGGTGATGGTCGGCCCGGCCCCAGGTGGCCACCAAGCGATTCATCAGATCGGGCATGTTCTCGCTCATGTGCTGACGATCGGCGAGGGCAAAATGCTCCAGGAAGGTCGCGCGGCGTTTGGCGTCGTTCAGTTGATCCAGAACCCACCAATGCAGGTCTGCCGGCGTTTCCTTGACCACGAACGCTGCGGTCTCACTCGGCAGATAGATAATCTGCCGACCGGCAGAATCGACGATACGCAGCAATTGCGTGGAGATATGCCCGTCAATGTCGAAGGCGAACACATTCCCCGTTGTTGTGTGGCTTGCTTGCAACATGCTCAGGGTGACCGGCCAGCTGACCGGTCCCACCACTGTGTCCACCAGCCATTGAAAGTCACTGCGGGTGAGTTGCCCAAGGTCCAGCGCCTGCACTGCACGGCTGAGGAAATTGCACTTGGCCAAGGTGCGGAAATCCTCGCCGTGGCTGTTCCAGAAGTCCGTCAGCGTAGCGCTGTAGTGCCCACTGAAATCGAGGCTCCAGAACGCCTTCAAGACCTCGTTGCCGTGCAGGCACACCTGGTTTTTTTCGTCGAAATTCTCGCCCTGCGGACCTTCGCTGTAGAAGCCGCCGTACAGATCGAGCAGGTCGGCGTTGTCCTGGTCGGTGGCACGAAAACGATGAATGACCAGCTGTGTCAGGGTCATCGATTCGTAGGGTTTCTCGCGGATGTGCTCCCAGCCGGTAAACGAGCGAGTGCTGCTCTGGGCCGTCTTGAAGCGATGGAAATAAACCTCATCCGGGTCGAGGCTCGACAGGCCTTTTGCTTCCAGCAGATCACGGGCGGCTTCATGGGCGGCGTCCTGCAGTCCGGGGCAATTGTGCACGACGGTATAGGCGATTCGCTTCAGAACCGCCTTGTCTGCCGCGTTAGGCAGAAGGCTTTGTTGGGTGGCGTACATGCTTTCTCCATCCTTGAGAAATGAAGGCCGAGCATGGCCGATTCGCTCAAGGGGAGTGCACTACATATGTACCGCACATGATCGTTGGAAACGTGTCGGGGTCAGCGCCGTGCCACGTCGGAAAAGTAGAATTTGTCGAGGGTGTGGCGGGATTCGGTGTACTCGAACTGACGCCCGTCCTGGAGGAAGGTCTGGTTGCTGACCACGATCACATGGCTCTGGCCATCGAGGTCCAGGTGCAGTTGATCATCCTTGCTGCGCGGCACCGCTTCGATGGTGCGTTGGGCGTAGGCAATCTGTAGCTGCAGGGTCTGCTCGATATGGGCGTAGATCGATTGCTCGGCGATGTCGAGGGACAGGCCGGGAATCACTTCGCTGACGAAGTGGTTGATATCGAGGATCACGCGTTTACCGTCGATCCGCCGCACACGTTTGATTCGGGTGATGAGGCTGCCGGGTTCGGCATGGATGTGTTCGAGCAGGGCGCCTTCGAGCGGGATCTGGCTCAGCTCGACCACTTCTGTGCTGACATCGTTGCCAAGGCGCGGATAGGTTTCCTGGAAACTGACGATGCCGCCGAGCTGAAACTCGATCGGGTTGGTCGACAGCACAAAGGTGCCCTTGCCGTGGATTTTCTGCGCAAAGCCGCGTTCCTGAAGCAGTTCAATGGCTTTGCGCACCGTGCCTCGGCTGGCCTGATAGCTGTCCATCAGTTCGGTTTCGGAAGGCAGGCGGGCGCCGCGCTCCAGGCGTTCAGTCGTGATGCTGGCCAGCAGATCGCTATAGATCTGGTTGTATTTGCTCATGGGTAGGCTCGGTGCCGACTGTGCTCAAAGCTTCGAACCTTAAGGCCAGGGTAGGGCTTTGTCCATGTGGGCGATGGAAATCACCCTAAGGCGGGGTAGGAAAATTCGCCTTCGGTCTGGCAGGAACATACATAAACAAACTCGTCTGTACGAGTTGTTGCATTAACTCGTACAGACGAGTATTTTTCGCTTCGGCGTGCTGCCAATAACAACAATCCATAGCGGAAGAACTAGCATGAGCCACGACTATCCGAACATCGCCAGGCAATTGCTGCAAAGCCTCGGCGGCAGCGACAACCTCGAACAGGCCGCCCATTGCGTCACGCGGTTGCGGCTGGCCCTGAAAGATCCGGGCCTGGTCGACAGTGCCATGCTCAACCAGATAGACCTGGTCAAAGGCTCGTTCTTTACCGGTGGCCTGTATCAGGTGGTGATCGGTCCGGGCGAAGTGGAAAAGGTCTATGCCGAACTGCGTCGTCAGACCGGTCTCGCGGCGTCGACGATCGCTGACGTCAAACAGAAAAGCACTGAAAAGATCAACGCCATGCAGCGTCTGGTGCGGGTGTTTTCTGACGTGTTCATGCCGATTCTGCCGGCGCTGATCATTGCCGGCCTGCTGATGGGCATCAACAATCTGCTGGGTGCCAAAGGCATGTTCATCGACGGGCAGACCCTGCTCGATGCCTACCCGAAACTCGATGGGCTGTGGAGCCTGATCAATCTGATGGCCAACACCTCGTTCGTGTTTCTGCCGGCGCTGGTGGGCTGGTCGGCGGCCAAGCGCTTTGGCGGCAGCGAGATCCTCGGCATCGTCCTCGGTCTGATGCTGGTGCACCCGGATCTGCTTAACGCCTGGAACTACGGCAAGGCCGTGGCCGGGCTGGACGGGCAGCATCTGCCGTACTTCGATATTCTCGGGTTGTTTCAGGTGGAAAAGGTCGGCTATCAGGGGCAGATCCTGCCGATTCTGCTGGCCGCTTACGTAATGAGCGTCATCGAGCAATGGCTGCGCGCGCGCGTGCCCAACGCCATTCAGTTACTCGTGGTACCGATCACCACCATCGTCGTTACCGGCGTACTGGCGCTGGCCGTGATTGGCCCGGTGACCCGCCACATCGGCATCTTCATCACCGAAGGGCTGGTCATGCTGTTTGACCTGGCACCCATGGTGGGTGGCGCGATTTTCGGTCTGCTGTATGCGCCGCTGGTGATCACCGGCATGCACCACATGTTTCTCGCGGTCGACCTGCAATTGATCTCGACCCAGGGCGGTACCTTCATCTGGCCGATGATCGTCATGTCCAACCTTGCTCAGGGCAGTGCCGCCCTGGCGGTGTTCTGGATGACCCGTAATGCTCGGGACAAGAGCATGGCGTCGACTTCGGCAATCTCCGCCTACTTCGGTATCACCGAGCCGGCGATGTTCGGCGTCAACCTGCGCTACAAGTTTCCGTTTTATGCCGCGCTGACCGGTTCGGCACTGGGCTGCGTGTTCCTGTCGCTGAACAAGGTTCAGGCCTCGGCCATCGGCGTCGGTGGACTGCCGGGTTTCATCTCGATCATTCCGCAGTACATCCCGATGTTTGTGCTGGGGATGCTGATTGCCATGCTCGTGCCGTTTGTTCTGACCTGTGCATTGAGCATGAAGATTGTCCGGCCCGGTTATCGGGTTGCCTGAACAATCGCTTTCGCGAGCAGGCTCGCTCCCACAGTTGATTGCATTTCAATCTGGGCGCGAGCCGCACGGACTTATTGAAGGAGTTGTGCCATGCAAGACTGGCAGCGTTCGGTGATCTACCAGATCTATCCGAAGAGTTTTCATAGTCACGCCGGTAACCCGACGGGTGATCTGCTCGGTATCGTCGCCAAACTCGATTACCTGAAGTGGCTGGGCGTCGACTGTTTATGGATAACGCCATTTCTGCGTTCGCCGCAACGCGATAACGGCTATGACATCAGCGATTACTACGCCATCGACCCGAGCTACGGCAGCATGGCCGACTGCGAATTGCTGATCGCCGAGGCGGGCAAGCGCGGGATCAAGCTGATGCTCGACATCGTGGTCAATCACACCTCGATCGAACACGTCTGGTTTCAACAGGCGCGCAGCAGCCTCGACAATCCTTACCGTGACTTCTACATCTGGCGTGATCAGCCGAACAACTGGGAATCCAAGTTCGGCGGTTCCGCCTGGGAGTACGAAGCCCAGACCGGTCAGTATTACCTGCACCTGTTCGACCACACCCAGGCCGACCTGAATTGGGACAATCCCAAGGTGCGCGCTGAAGTGTTCCGGATGATGCAATTCTGGCGAGACAAGGGCGTCGGCGGCTTTCGCCTGGACGTGATCAATCTGATCTCCAAGCCTGCGGACTTCCCCGAAGACGACAGCGATGGCCGACGCTTTTATACCGACGGGCCGAATGTCCACGCGTACTTGCAGCAGATGCACCGCGAAGTCTTCGAAGGGCACGACCTGATCAATGTCGGCGAGATGTCATCGACCAGCCTCGAACACTGCATTCGCTATTCGAATCCGCAGTCGAAAGAGTTGTCGATGACCTTCAACTTTCATCACCTGAAAGTCGATTATCCAAACCTGCAGAAGTGGGTGCGCGCCGACTTCGATTTCCTTCAGCTAAAGAAAATTCTGTCCGACTGGCAGACCGGCATGCAGGCGGGTGGCGGCTGGAACGCGCTGTTCTGGTGCAACCACGATCAGCCGCGCGTGGTCTCGCGCTTCGGCAACGACGGCGAGTACCGCGAATGCTCGGCGAAGATGCTCGGCACCGCACTGCACTTTCTGCAGGGCACGCCGTTCGTGTATCAGGGCGAAGAGTTGGGCATGACCAATCCGGGGTTCGAATCGATCGAGCATTATCGCGATGTCGAGACGCTGAATATTTTTCGCCTCAAGCGCGAGGCTGGCAGCAGCGATGCCGACAACATGGCAGCGATCATGCAGAAATCCCGCGATAACGGGCGCACGCCGATGCACTGGGACGCCGGGCCAAATGCCGGTTTCAGCCGTGTCGAACCGTGGATCGGAGTGCCGGCCAATGCTGCGCAGATCAACGTCGCAAACCAGCTCGACGACCCGGACTCGGTGTTGCATCACTACCGCCGTCTGATCGCGCTGCGCCGCAGTGAACCGTTGATCACCGACGGGCTGTACCAGCAATTACTGCCCGAACATCCGCAGGTCTGGGCGTATGTGCGTGAAGGTGACGCCGAGCGTTTGTTGGTGGTGAACAACTTCTACGGGACAACCTGTGAAGTGGAATTACCGGCGACGGTCATCAGTGAATCGATGAGCCAGCGCCAGTTGATCAGCAACTATCCGGACGGCCCGTTGCGCAAGCGCCAGGTGACGTTGCGACCTTACGAGTCCTTCGTCCTGCACCTGATCGATCCCTGACCTTTAACTAAAAAAACAACGTTCAGAAAACACGCAGAGCACTGCGCGGGAGATTTCTGCGCGCCGAATTCATGCAACCAGACAATAAAAACAATGGGGTGGCTTATGAAAACAACAATAAATCGCAGCCTTGCAGTCGCAGGTTTTTGCCTGGCCTTACCGCCAACGTCACAAGCGCTGGAGTTTGGCGGTTACCTGCGCAGCGGTGTCGGCACGTCAGTCAACAGCAGCGGTCAGTCGTGCTTCCAGTTACCGGGTGCGCAGACCAAATATCGCTTGGGTAACGAATGCGAGCAGTACGGCGAACTCGAGTTGCGGCAGGACCTGTACACCCTCGACGACGGTTCGGTACTGAGTGTCGACGGCATGGCCTCGCTGTATAACCGCTACGACCGCAGCCCCACGTTCAAAGACGACAATGGTTCGATCCGCTTGCCGCAGGCCTACGCACAGTGGTCGGCGATGCCCGCGCTCAACGGTGGTTCATTGTGGGCCGGACGCCGTTACTACAAGCGCAATGACATCCATATTTCCGACTTCTACTACTGGAACCAGAGCGCCACGGGGGGCGGGGTCGAAGACGTGTTGATCGGCGATCTGAAATACAGCTATGCCTTCTCGCGCAAGGACAACCTGTACCAGAAGGACTACATCAATCGGCACGACTTCAACGTCGCCGGTTTCAAGACCAATCCTGGCGGTGAGCTGGAGTTCGGCTTGAGTTATATCGACAAACCCGACAGCCGCGATGCCCACCGGGGCTGGGCGATCACCACGCAACATGTGCAGACGGATTTTCTCGGCGGCAAAAACAAACTGGCGCTGCAATACGGTGAAGGGCCGGGCACCGGGCTGGGTTATACCGGCAACGTCAAACTGGACGACAGCAACAAGAGTTACCGGATCGTCGAGTTTTTCGACTGGCAAGTGACGCCGCGTTTCGGTGGCCAGATCGCGGCGGTGTACCAGAAAGACATTCGCCCGGACGGTGTCGACCAGAACTGGATCTCCCTGGGTGTGCGTCCCGCCTATGCGCTCAGCGAACACTTCAAATTGGTCACCGAACTGGGCCACGATCAAGTCGAAGCCCCGGGTGGCACGCGCAAACTGAGCAAATTCACGTTTGCCCCGACCTGGTCGCCCAAAGGCCCGGAGTTCTGGGCGCGTCCCGAGGTGCGGCTGTATTACACGTACGCCACCTGGAACGAGGCGGCCAAACGGGCGGCCAACGAACTGGCCAAAGGCTCGGCACTCTCCGACACCGGCGCCTTCGGTAGCGCTCGCCACGGTGCGAATGTCGGATTGCAGGTCGAATACTGGTGGAAATAAGCGATGCTGATGGAGCGTCGCGCTCCATGGGCACTTCAAAGAACAAAACTGCAGGTGACGTCATGGCCACACCCCAACCATTGCAATTGCTGGCTCCCTTGTCCGGTGTCCTGATCGCGCTTGAGCAGGTGCCCGATCCGGTGTTTTCCGGGCGCGTGATCGGCGACGGTCTGTGCATCGACCCGACTTCATCGACCCTGTGTGCGCCCATGGCCGGCGTCATCAGTAACGTGCAGGCCAGCGGGCATGCCGTGAGCATCACCGATGACCATGGCGTACAAGTGTTGATGCACATTGGCCTTGATACCGTGAACCTCGGCGGACAAGGCTTCACCCGCCTGGTTGAAGAGGGGCAACGGGTTGCCGCCGGACAAGCGTTGATCGAGTTCGACGCCGATTACATTGCCCGGCATGCGCGCAGCCTGATGACATTGATGCTGGTGATTAGCGGAGAACCGTTCACCTGGCGGGTCGCGTCGAGCGGATGGGTCGAAACCGGTCAGCCGTTGCTTGAGCTCGCCCGTACTCAGGCTTGTGGCGTGGATGCTGGCGCGGCAGAAGGTCAGGCCGTGTTCTCTCAAACGTTGAAACTGCCTAATCCCAACGGATTGCACGCGCGCCCGGCAGCGGTGTTTGCGCAAGCGGCAAAGGGCTTCGCGGCAAAGATTTACCTGCATAAACAGCAGGCTCAGGCCAACGCCAAATCCCTGGTGGCGATCATGGCGTTGCAGACCGCGTGCGGCGACAGCGTGCAGGTCAGCGCGGTGGGCGAAGATGCTGACGCGGCAATCGATGCGCTGACTCGATTACTGATTGAAGGCTGCGGTGAAACGGTGACGGCGGTGGCGCCAGTCGAGCTGGTTGAAACCGAGGTTCTGACCCTGCTGCGTGGCGTCTGCGCGTCACCCGGTTCGGCGTTGGGCCAAGTGGTGCAGATCAGCGAGCCGGTGTTCGACGTCAGCGAGTTTGGCGGCGGCGCAGACGGCGAGCGCGAGGCCCTCGCCAATGCCCTGATCGAAGCCGATCTGGCCTTGCAGCATTTGCGCGACACCGCCGCTGGCGAGGCCGAGGCCGAGATCTTCAAGGCGCATCAGGAACTGCTCGAAGATCCGGGGCTGCTCGATCAGGCCCAGGCATTGATCAGCGAGGGCAAAAGCGCAGCGTTTGCCTGGCGCGCAGCCACTGAAGAAACCGCGGCGATGTTTCGCCAACTGGGCAGTGCGTTGCTGGCTGAACGGGCGGCGGACCTGACCGATGTCGGGCGCCGCGTGCTCAAGCTATTGCTGGGGATTGGCGAGCAGGCGATGGAGCTGCCGCATGGAAGCATTCTGATTGCCGATCAACTGACCCCGTCGCAGACCGCCGGCATCGATACCAGCAAGGTGCTGGGTTTTGCCACGGTCGGCGGCGGCGCAACCAGTCACGTGGCGATTCTTGCGCGCGCTTGTGGTCTGCCGTCGATCTGTGGGGTGCCGGTGCAGATGTTGGCGTTGAGCAACGGCACCCCGGTGTTGCTCGATGCCGACAAGGGCGAATTGCATGTGCGTCCCGATCCTGCGGCCGTCAGTCAATGGCAGGCGCGGCACGCGCAACAGCGTCAACGCCATGAGCATGAGTTGGCCAGTGCATCGCTCGCGGCGCGGACCCGTGACGGCCATCACGTCGAGGTGTCGGCCAACGTCGCCTCGTTAGCGGAAACCGAGCAGGCCATGGCCCTTGGCGGTGCGGGTGTCGGCCTGCTGCGTTCGGAGTTTCTCTACCTGGGCCGTAATCATGCGCCGAGCCATGACGAACAGGCTGCGACCTACAGCGCCATCGCTCGCTGCGTGGGACCTGCGCACAATCTGGTGGTGCGCACCCTTGATGTCGGTGGTGACAAACCGCTGGCCTACGTGCCGATGGACAGCGAAACCAACCCGTTCCTTGGCGTGCGCGGCATTCGTTTGTGCCTGGAGCGCCCGCAGTTATTGCGTGAGCAGTTCCGGGCCATGCTCGGCTGCTGCGAGCTGACACGTTTGCACATCATGTTGCCGATGGTCACGCAACTGTCGGAGCTGCGTCTGGCGCGGCAAATGCTCGACGAGGAAATCCTCGCGCTGGGGCTAACGCAACGGCCGAAACTGGGGATCATGATCGAGGTGCCGGCCGCGGCGCTGATGGCGGACCTGTTTGCGCCGCTGGTGGATTTTTTCTCGATCGGCACCAATGACCTGACGCAATACACCCTGGCGATGGATCGCGATCACCCGCGTCTGGCCAGTCAGGCGGACAGTTTTCATCCCTCGGTATTGCGCCTGATCGCCATGACTGCGAAGGCCGCGCACGCCCATGGCAAATGGGTCGGAGTCTGCGGGGCAATGGCCTCGGAACGTCTGGCGGTGCCGTTGTTGCTGGGGTTGGGCGTGGATGAACTGTCGGTGAGCGTGCCGATGATTGCACCGGTCAAGGCGACGGCGCGCGAACTCGAGCTGGCCGATTGTCAGATCATCGCCCAACAGGTGCTGGGGCTGGAAAGTGCCGGGCAGGTGCGCGAGGCGTTGCAGCTCTTTCACGAGGCAACCGTCGATACTTTACGGGTTCTGGAGAACTGAAGATGTTGGATAAATGGCAGAAGGCATTCTGGAAGGCCCTGACCCCGGATCTGGTGGTGGACACACCCGAAGTCCTCGCCGAGCCGAGCGCCGGATTGAGCGCCGCCATCGTCGCGGCGCTGGGCGGTGTGGATAACCTCCAGTCACAGCAACCGCTGGCGTTGACGCGGGTGCGGGTTGTATTGCGTGATGTGTCGGGTATCGATCAACAGGCGTTGAGCGCCGCCGGGGTCGCGGGCGTGATGCCCTTGGAGGATGGTGTCGTGCACCTGATTACCGGGCTGCGACCTTAAGCCGGTCAAGGGCATGCGGCCTCAGGTCGCCCTTACTGTTTCTCAACCGCAGGTGTATCGTATTCGCCTTTTGCAGGCTTTCAGGGCCTGTCGCTGATACGTGAGGTAGTTGAGTTCATGTCCTTTACCCGTCGCCAAATCCTCGGTGGCCTGGCCGGTCTTGTTGTCGTTGGCGTTGGTGCGGGGGGCGCGTCGCGGTATTGGCTGGGAAAAATGGCCGACGCCGAGGCGGGCCACGACTATGAGCTGATCGCCGCACCGCTGGACGTCGAGCTGGTGCCGGGGCACAAGACCGAGGCCTGGGCATTCGGGCCGTCGGCGCCGGGTACCGAGTTGCGGGTGCGTCAGGGTGAATGGCTGCGGGTGCGCTTCATCAACCACTTGCCGGTGGCGACGACCATTCACTGGCACGGCATTCGTCTGCCGCTGGAAATGGACGGTGTGCCGTACGTGTCGCAGCTGCCGGTGTTGCCGGGCGAGTACTTCGATTACAAATTCCGCGTGCCGGATGCCGGTAGCTACTGGTATCACCCGCATGTCAGCAGCAGCGAAGAGCTCGGGCGCGGCCTGGTCGGGCCATTGATCATCGAAGAGCGCGAACCGACCGGTTTCAAGTACGAAAAGACTTTGAGCCTGAAAAACTGGCACATCGATGACGAAGGCAATTTCGTCGAGTTCAGCATTCCCCGTGAAGCGGCGCGTGGCGGTACGGCGGGGCGGTTGTCGACCATCAACGGCGTGCCGAACCCGGTGATCGAACTGCCGGCGGGGCAGATTACCCGCGTGCGTTTGCTCAACCTCGACAACACGTTGACTTACCGCATCAACATTCCCGGCGTCGAAGCGCAGATCTATGCGCTGGACGGCAACCCGGTCGAACCGCGGCCGCTGGGCAAGGAATACTGGCTGGGCCCGGGCATGCGCATTTGTCTGGCGATCAAGGCACCGGCGGCAGGTGAAGAATTGTCGCTGCGCAACGGCCCGGTGCGTCTGGGCACGCTGCGTTCAGTGGCCAATAACGATGCGCCGACTGACTGGCCGAAAGCGCTGCCGGCCAATCCGGTGGCGGAGCCGGATCTGGCCAATGCCGAGAAACTCAACTTCAATTTCGAGTGGGTCGGCTCGGTATCGGTCAACGTCGACAATGGCCGGCCGCCGAGCCTGTGGCAGATCAACGGCAAGGCCTGGGACATCACTGACAAGACCTGTGCCGACCGACCGATTGCCAGCCTGAAACTGGGGCAGAGCTACATCTTCGAATTGAAGAACATGACCCAGTATCAGCACCCGATCCACCTGCACGGCATGAGTTTCAAAGTGATCGCGTCGAACCGGCACAAGATCATTCCGTACTTCACCGACACCTATCTGCTGGGCAAGAACGAGCGCGCGCAAGTGGCGCTGGTGGCCGATAATCCGGGGGTGTGGATGTTCCACTGCCACGTGATCGACCATATGGAAACCGGCCTGATGGCCGCCATCGAGGTGAAGTGATGCGCCAGATTCGCCCTGCCGCGATCATCGACCGCAGCCGTGACCGCGATTTCATGCGCGAAGCTTTGATCCTTGCCGAACAAGGCGCAGCCCTCGGCGAAGTGCCGGTGGGTGCAGTGCTGGTGCAGGATGGAGAAATCATCGGGCGCGGCTTCAACTGCCCGATCAGCACCAGCGACCCGAGTGCTCATGCGGAGATGGTCGCCATCCGCGCGGCCGCTCAAGCGGTGGATAACTATCGGCTGCCGGGCAGCACGCTGTACGTGACGCTGGAGCCATGCAGCATGTGCGCCGGTTTGATCGTGCATTCGCGGGTGGCGCGGGTGGTGTATGGCGCGCTGGAACCGAAAGCGGGGATTGTGCAGAGTCAGGGGCAGTTCTTCACTCAGGGCTTTTTGAATCACCGGGTGTTGTATGAGGGTGGGGTGTTGGCGGAGGAGTGTGGCGCGGTGTTGACCGAATTCTTTCGCGCCCGAAGAGCAAAAAGCCCCTCACCCTAACCCTCTCCCGGAGGGAGAGGGGACTGACCGAGTTGGATGGGCGAGGTCCGCCGACCTGAGATACCGAGTCGAACTCAAGTTTAGAAAAGCCCAAAGATCGGCCCCCTCTACCAGGGGGAGAGGGGACTGACCGAGCTGGATGGGCCAAGTCCGTCGACCTGAGATTCCGAGTCGAACTCAAGTTTTGAAAAGCTCAACGATCAGCTCCCTCTCCTTGGGGAGAGGGGGCTGACCGAGCTGGATGGGCCAAGTCCGTCGACCTGAGATACCGAGTCGAACTCAAGTTTTGAAAAGCCCAATGATCAGCTCCCTCTCCCTGGGAAGAGGGCTGGGGTGAGGGGGGGCTCACCGCGGTGTTTGGGCGATTGGATTATTTACGAGCGACAATCACCGCACGCATCGGCGCCGGCAATCCTTCGATGGTTTTGCTGTGGTCCTCGGGATCAAGGAAGTCGCTCAGCGACTGATACTTCATCCACTCAGTCCCGCGCTGTTCTTCAACCGTGGTTGTGCTCACGTCCACGCAACGAATGTCGGTAAAACCTGCACGCCGTAGCCACAACTCCAGCGCCGGCACCGACGGCAGGAACCACACATTACGCATCTGCGCATAACGGTCTTCCGGCACCAGCACCTGATGCTTGTCGCCTTCGACCACCAGCGTTTCCAGCACCAGTTCGCCGCCCTTGACCAGGCAATCCTTCAGCGCCAGCAAATGCTCGATCGGCGAGCGACGGTGGTAGAACACGCCCATGGAAAACACCGTGTCGAAGCCTTCTAGGTTTGGCGGCAGGTCTTCGAACGGAAAGGGCAGGTGCCAGGCATTGGGTTCTGACAGATAACGCTGCACGGCCTGGAACTGGCAGAAGAACAGCCAGTTCGGGTCAACACCGATCACACTGTCCGCGCCGGCACCGAGCATGCGCCACATGTAATAACCGTTGCCGCAACCGACATCGAGGATGCGTTTGCCCTTCAAGTCGAGGTGCGGAGAGACACGCGACCACTTCCAGTCCGAACGCCATTCGGTGTCGACGTGCACCCCAAACAAATCAAACGGGCCTTTGCGCCAGGGCGACAGGCCCATCAGCGCGGTACGCATCTGCGCGCGGGTTTCCTCGTCGCAGTCGGTGTCGAGTTTCAGACCGTTGAGCAGGTCGACTTCGCTCGGCTGGATTTTCGGCAGGGCATCCAGCGCACTTTGCCAGCGCTCCAGGTCGCCGTGACCTTTCTCCATTTTCTTGTCGAGTTGCGCTTGCAGGGTGTTGGCCCATTCGGCCAGTGGTGTGCCGGCCAGACGGCGGGCGAGGGGGGACAGATCAATCATGGCAAGGCAATCAACGAGGCAAAGTTAAGACACTGGAACCACGGCACGACTTTCGAGAACCCGGCGGCCAGCAGGCGTTCGCGGTGTTCTTCGAGGCTGTCGGGCTTCATGACGTTTTCGATGGCGCTGCGCTTCTGGGCGATTTCCAGTTCGCTGTAGCCGTTGGCGCGTTTGAAGGCGACATGCAGATCGGTGAGCAGCGCGTGTTCTTCGGCATCGTTGAAGCGCAGCTTCTCCGAAAGGATCAGCGCGCCGCCCGGCAGCAGCGATTGGCGAATGCGCGAGAGCAACGCCGTGCGCTGATCGGGGGCGATGAATTGCAGGGTGAAGTTCAGCGCCACCACCGAGGCTGGCTGGAAGTCGAGGGCGAGAATGTCGCCTTCGATCACTTCGACCGGCAGCAACTCCTGGAACATCGAGTCCTGACCGTTGAGGTATTCGCGGCAGCGCTCAACCATCGCTGCCGAGTTATCCACAGCGATTACCCGGCAACCGTCGGTGCGCACGTGGCGACGCAGGGCTTGAGTGACAGCGCCCAGCGATGAGCCGAGGTCGTAGAGCACGCTGTTTGGCTGAGCGAACTGCGCGGCGAGCACACCGAGGTTTTCGACGATGGTCGGGTAACCCGGCACCGAGCGCTTGATCATGTCCGGGAACACCCGCACCACGTCTTCGTTGAAGGCGAAGTCGGGTACCTGGGCCAAAGGCTTGGCGAAAATGCGATCGGGTTCTTTGCTCACGGCGGTTCCGGCGGTGTCGGTGGAAAAGGCCGGCATTTTAGCCAAAAGGGCGCGGGGATGCTTGGGTTGTCTGATAAAGCGTGGGAAAGCGGGTTTAGAAAGGCTGAATGACCAGGTTCGCTAGGCGAGCTTGGTCATTCATTATTTAACGCTGATTACCGAGGTTGCAGTAATACGATGTAAGTAGATTTGCCGGCGATTTTCAGTTCCTGACTACGCTCGTTGACACCCTTGAAATCAAAGTCGATTTGGTAATGCAGTTTCTCGGCTGTGGCCTCAATCACCTCTACATTGAACGTTCCGCTTTTTGCCGTGTATTGAAACGAGGTTGTAAAGCCGGGGATGGTACCCGTTTCAAAATAATAGGCATCATGGAAAGGGAAGCCTGGATCAGTAACAGGATAGTTGCCCGATTTAATGGTTTTATCAAATACGAGTACCAGACCTTTTTTACTGCGATGCGAATAATCTTGAGAATTTGCACGGGTCACCAGTGCAATCTGATCACTTGCCGGATCAGCATCGAACTCCACAATCTGGCTGTCGAATTTCACTCGGCCAGACACCGTTGCAAGTGTTTCAGCACTGACGGTAATGATAGGTTCCGCAGTGTTGGAAAGTGTTGCGTTTTTACTTTTGAAAAAGCTCATGAAGTTCTTCCTTGTATTACATGGGATTGGATAACGCCAACGAATACTAGGGAGAACAAAAATCATGAGCTACTGTCAGAGTTGACAGGTTTTTATAATATTTCGAGATAAAAGGGCAACTATTGGCTTATAGCGTGCGCTTGAGTTGTTCCACTCTTTCGAATGACGAGGCAGTGATGCCCCATTGGCCCAGCCAGTAGCTGAGGATGATGACATACGGTGCAGCGTGAAATGGCGATACAAACCGGTCAATGCCAATCACGCTGTCGGAGAACACAAACGCCACTGCACCGCCCGCCGCCAGCAACGCCGAGCGTTTCGGCACATCGGTGCCGAGACGAGCAAGCGCGCGCCAGAGCATCGCGCTGATCGCAGTGCCGTACACGATCACCGGCACCAGCAACGGACCTAACCCGCTGGAAATCAGAATCCCCAGTAAGACCGCTCCAACACCGAGCGCGAGCACCAAGGGCATCACCGCCAAACGCTTGCAGTCGCTCAGATAAGCCTTCAGGTACGCCAGATGTGCGATCAGAAATGCGCCAAGTCCAAATACAAACAAATCGCCTGGCCATGCCAGCAACACATCACCCAGCAACGAGAAAATCAGGCCGAGACTGATCCAGCGCCGATAGTCGCTGGGTGGCGCATCGTGCAGCCAGCCGAGCAGCGCCAGCACTGGCAACGGTTTGACCAACAGACACAGTAACGCCGCGTGGGTGCTGACACCGTAGAGAAACGTCACCGCGCCCATCAGCGCCAGAATCAGCCAACCCACGATCAGTTCACCGAAATGGCGCAGTCAAAGGTTTCCACTGGCAGCACTTCCGGTGCCCATGGCTGTTGCGAGGTCAGGCGCAGACGCCCGGTGCCGGGGGCAAATGCTTGAAAGCGCCAGGTCGATACGCCCGCCGCGCCGACGACGCCGGCGTCTTCCGGATTGCTGTAGACCTCGGGGCTGAGTGCACGCAATACGCCGCCAGCCGAATCCTGAATGGCCCAGCGATAGCCGGTGGTCGGGTTGCTTGGCAGCATGATGATGAGGTTTTGCCCGTTAGTCAGCCGTACGGGGCATTCGCTTTGTTTTTCCACGGTCACGTTGTGTTTCGGTTGTGTGGCGCAGGCGGCCAGCAACGAAAGGGCGAGGGGGACAAACAGGCGAGTGGGGGACATAAGGTCAGAGGCTCCGGCGTTTACGACGAACGGCGAGCATAACTGAAGATGAGACAAAGTGTGACAACGCCACGCCCTCACCCTAACCCTCTCCCAGAGGGAGAGGGGACTGACCGGGGGATATTCCAGAAGTCCACCGACCTGAAATAGATCATTGAATCCATAATCGACTCGGTGTTTCAGGTCGATGTATAGCGCAAGACAACTCGGTCGGCTCCCTCTCCCTGTGGGAGAGGGCTGGGGTGAGGGGCTGTTTGTCAGAACAGGATCTTCGCCACATCGGCAAACTTCTTCGCGAAATGCACCGTAATGCCTTCCTTCAGATAATCCGGCAATTCCTCAAAATTACCCCGGTTCGGCTCCGGCAGAATCAACTCGAAAATCTTCTGCCGGCGCGCCGCAATCACCTTCTCGCGCACCCCGCCAATCGGCAGCACATGCCCGGTCAGGGTCAATTCGCCGGTCATCGCTACACCTTTCTTCGGCGGCTGATTGCGTGCGAGCGAGAGCAGGGCGCTGGCCATGGTCACGCCGGCGCTCGGGCCGTCCTTCGGTGTCGCGCCTTCCGGTACGTGCAGGTGGACGAAGGCTTCGTCGAAGAACTTCGCGTCGCCGCCGAATTGTTTCAGGTGCGAGCTGACGTAGCTGTAGGCGATCTCCGCCGACTCCTTCATCACATCACCCAGTTGCCCGGTGAGTTTGAAGCCACGGTTAAGCGTGTGAATCCGCGTGGCTTCGATCGGCAACGTCGCGCCGCCCATGCTGGTCCATGCCAGACCGGTAATCACGCCAGTACCGGACAGCACTTGTTCGTTACGGAACACTGGATGGCCGAGTGACGCTTCGAGGTCTTTCGGCCCGAGTTTGATCACCGCTTTCGGCTCGTCGATCAGCTTCATCACCGCTTTGCGCACCAGTTTGCCCATTTGCTTTTCCAGCTGACGCACGCCGGCTTCACGGGCGTAACCGTCGATCAAGGCTTTGAGCGCGGTGTCGCTGATGCTCAGGCTGCCCTTGGACACGCCGGCCTTTTCCAGCAGTTTCGGCCACAGGTGACGCTTGGCGATGGCGACTTTTTCTTCAGTGATGTAGCCCGACAGGCGAATCACTTCCATGCGGTCGAGCAATGGGCCGGGGATCGAATCCAGAGTGTTGGCGGTGCACACGAAGAGGACTTTCGACAGGTCCATGCGCAGGTCGAGGTAGTGGTCGAGGAATTCGACGTTCTGCTCCGGGTCGAGGGTTTCCAGCAGCGCCGAGGCCGGATCGCCCTGGTAGCTCTGGCCCATCTTGTCGATTTCATCGAGCATGATCACCGGGTTCATCACCTCGACGTCTTTCAACGCCTGCACCAGTTTGCCCGGCTGCGCGCCGATGTAGGTGCGGCGGTGGCCCTTGATCTCGGCCTCATCACGCATGCCGCCGAGGCTGAAGCGGTAGAACGGCCGGCCGAGTGATTCAGCGATGGATTTACCGACGCTGGTTTTACCCACGCCTGGCGGGCCGACCAGCAACACGATGGAACCGCTGATCTCGCCTTTATAGGCACCGACGGCGAGGAATTCGAGGATGCGATCCTTGATGTCGTCGAGGCCGGCGTGGTGTTTGTCGAGGATTTTGCGCGCGTGCTTGAGGTCGAGTTTGTCCTCGCCGTAGACGCCCCACGGCACCGAGGTCGCCCAGTCGAGGTAGTTACGGGTGACCGCGTACTCGGGCGAACCGGTCTCGAGGATCGACAGCTTGTTCATTTCCTCTTCGAGGCGCTTCTGCACCTGCGCCGGCAGGACTTTGCCTTCGAGGCGCTGCTCGAACTGTTCAAGGTCGGCGCTGCGGTCGTCCTTGGTCAAGCCAAGTTCCTGCTGAATGACCTTGAGTTGTTCCTTGAGGAAGAACTCGCGCTGATGCTCGCCGATCTTGCGGTTAACTTCTGCCGAAATCTCTTTTTGCAGGCGCGCGACTTCGACTTCCTTGCGCAGCATCGGCAGGACTTTTTCCATGCGTTTGAGCATCGGCACGCAGTCGAGCACTTCTTGCAGTTCGGGGCCGGTGGCTGAGGTCAGCGCGGCGGCGAAGTCGGTCAGCGGCGACGGGTCGTTGGGGCTGAAGCGGTTGAGGTAGTTCTTCAGTTCTTCGCTGTACAGCGGGTTGAGCGGCAGCAGTTCTTTGATCGCGTTGATCAGCGCCATGCCGTAAGCCTTGACCTCGTCGGTCGGCTCGGTGGGCTGGTGTGGGTATTCGACCTCCACCAGATACGGCGGGCGGTGGTGTTTCAGCCAGGTCTTGATGCGCACGCGGCTCAGGCCTTGGGCGACGAATTGCAGTTTGCCGTTCTCGCGGCTGGCGTGGTGG
Organism: Pseudomonas sp. P4_D7; assembly: GCF_056401755.1. Classification (NCBI taxonomy): domain Bacteria; kingdom Pseudomonadati; phylum Pseudomonadota; class Gammaproteobacteria; order Pseudomonadales; family Pseudomonadaceae; genus Pseudomonas; species Pseudomonas sp. P4_D7. The sequence goes on from NZ_JBFUIR010000048.1 coordinate 28,824, forward strand.
ACTTTGACCAGGGTGCCGTATTGCGGCAGGGCGCCGGTGTCGAAGTGGCGCGGGTCTTCCTGGGGCGTGTCCATGAAGAACAGGGCCAGGGAGTGGTGTTCGGATTTGCTGACCAGTTCGAGGGTTTCGGCCCAGGGTTCTTCGTTGACGATGACCGGCAGGACTTGGGCCGGGAAGAACGGGCGGTTGTGGATCGGGATGATGTAGACCTTGTCCGGCAGGTTCTGGCCGGGCAGGGCGAGGCCTTTGCCGGAGGAGGTGTGTTCGATGTTTTCGGCTTCGGTGTAGTCGTCGGGGTTTTCCGGGAATTCTTGCTGGTCGCTCATGGGGCACCTGCGCAATGGAGTATGGGTCTTAGATGGGGCAGGCCTTGGGTGGTTTCAATGGGGGCAGACGTTTCTGCTTGTGTGTTCAGGGTTTTGACAGGGTTTCTCTGGACCTGGCGAACTCTGTTGTTCGGCGGAACGCCGCCCGCAGCACGCTCGCACCCAATGGGCTGCGCTATTTCGGCAGGGTGCAGAACTGTGGCATTGACGATAAAAAACCACCGGGCAGTCAGCCCGGTGGTTGTTGGCAATGCGCAGTTACACCTGACGCTTATTTCACCTCGGTCATTCTCAAATCACTGACCAGCATATCGATCAAGGTCCCCAGGTATTTGAAACGCTCATCTTTTTTCTCCCAGCGATCAATGAAAAACAAGCCGTGGTCATTGACCTGAATCGGTGTCTCAACGATGTCGTCGGACCTGGATTTATGCACCAGACGGAGCTCGCCCGTATCCGTGTTTTCGATCATGAACATCCCGGACCGGGTCAGTTTGCTGCGCTCGACGGCCGGCGTCAGGGCTGGTTTTTTCTTGCCGGCGACGGCCACGTCCAGCAGGAAATCGCTGCGCAAGGCCCGGCTATTGGTTCCGCGCTCGCTGGCCACCGCTCTCCAGGTCCCGCGATGGATATCTCTGGCCAGTTCCGGAGCGGTGTCGCGTACGTGGAGACTGACCGCCGAGAGGGTATCCGCCAGACCCGGCACACCCAGGTTGTAGTTAGTGTGAGCATTGCCGATAAGGGCTACCCACTTATGCGGCCCATGTGCCAGTTGGTCGGCTTCGATCACTTGGGTGGCGAAATAGCTGAACATCTCGTTTCGCGAGATATCTTCGTTAAACACACCCTTGAGGTGGTAAGACGCCGTGCAATCGAGGGCCCTGATACGGATGTTGTACTTCGCCGCCGCCTGGAGGACCTCTGTGTAGGTATCGTTACCTTTATAAGTGGGCATTTGGCCACGGTCCTGAACGCGCAGGTAATTCTTCAGTCTGTCCGGCATGCGCTGTGTCCGAAAAAAAGTATCCAGATCGGCCTGGTGCAAATCGGTGAACAGATGTTCCACGTAGAGCGTGTCATACCCGGCTTGCTTGAGCGCCTTCATGTACTTTTTCAGCAACGCTTTGCTCGATACGTGGCTATGGGCCTCGCCGATCAGCAGGTTCAAGCGGCCGTCGGCCACCAGCCGCAAAAACTCCTCGAACTTGATGTCTGAGGTGAGCGTCGGGAGCGTGGCAGCGTCAGGGGGCGTGTAATGAGCAAACGTGTCCCTGGCCTTTTTCTCCAGACGCTTGCGGTTGGCGATGAACGCATCGTGCGCCTGTTTTTCTTTCGGTACGGTCGGGGTATAGCGTGAGTCCATGGCGTAGCGCTGATGCAACATTTGCGCGATGTCTTCACGCATGGCGGGTGGAATATCGTATTCGCTGAAATGCTCGACAGCAGGGGCAATCGATGCTGGCCGAGAGACGGGTTGAGGCGCCTTGTACGCCGTCGGCCGCTGCACACGATAATCGCCCTTGGCGGCCGAATCCCCGGGGATTGCCCCGGCTGAATCGAGGCTGATGCGCGCCGCCTGATCCTGTGCGACATCTTCCACGCGCACGGCGACAGCTGCGTGCAGGTCGGCCAGGCCGGGGGTGTTGTCGAAGGTGCTCATGCGTGATTGTTCGGTAAGGACCACCCAGCGCTCCTCAGGCGCATCGGCGATATCGGCGGCCAGCGTCTTGTGCGAATAGAAATTCCTGAGGCTGTTGCTGCGAGCGGTCAATGGCGAGACGTCGTCCAGTACCATCACTCCTTCCAGTTGATAGCTGGTCGACGCATCCAGCGCATGGATTTTCAGACCCTTTTCGCGCGCTGCACGCACCAGTGCCAGATAAGAGAATGGCGCTTTTTTCTCATACCCCAGCGCAAGGTCGACGGCTTTAAGATGTTTTTCGATGTGTTTCCAGGTTCCGCCCTTATTCAGTTTTTCCAGCTTGATTTTGAAGACATCGCCCGCCAGGTATTCCACGTAAAGTCGCTTGAAACCGTTGCTCACGAGTTCATCCACACCCTCGATCAGCAACTGTTTGCTGGCGATCGAGCCGGGCTGGGCGCCGATCACCAGATTTTTTCCTTTGACGGCGTCGCTCGCCAGTAACTGGGCAAACGACAGGTCGTCGGCGACTGGCGGGACTTCGGCGCGGGCTGGCAACGGGGCAAGTTCGGCGAAATGCGCGGTGGCGTCGGTGCTGAGCTTTTCGACCTGCTTCAGGTAAGCGGTGCGCGTCGGGACGAGACTTTCCAAAAAACCGAAAAGGTACAATTGGGGATCGGTGCCGATGAAGTCCTGACTGTTTTTGAGGATGTTCTCCCGGATTTGCGGGTTCATCACCATTTCGATGCGATCGTGGTATTTGGACTCCACACCATAGACCTTGTCCGGGCCGGGTGTCTCTGGCACGACCTCGTACTCGAGCGCACCGCCGGCCAAACCACTGCGCACCAACTTTCCGTCTGCGTTGCGCACGGTCAGGATTGTGCTCGAGGTGAGTTCGCCGGAATCCGGATTGGCTCGGTAAAGCAAAAAGCGACCGCTGGAGTCAGGATCTTTGTCGATATAGAACAGCTCATTTCTGTACACCACCGGACTCATTTCATTCCGCTTGGGGCCAGGTGTTACTTGATCGATCACGGTCATGACATCGCGTTGTTCGTTGCTGGCACTGACGAGGCTCTGCCGCACAGGCCGGCGCACGGGCTTGAGCGAACGCAGCGCCGGACGCAGGTCGGTCAGCACCGCGCCGGCACTGTTGAACAGATAACCGAGCAGATGCTGGAACGCTTCGCCGTGGTCACCCTGACGGTATGCATGCAGGGCGAGCATGGCGTCTTTGAAAGCCAGTAACAGGCCGGTGCTCAGGCTCAGCAGCGGGAACGGCGCCGTGGCAATGGCGGCGATCCATTCGACACTGGTCCAGACCAGACCGGCGATCATCTCGGCACGGCTGGTGGTGGTGGCGTTAACGTCGTCGATACGACGTTGCAGCCTCATGTCGTAAAGGACAGTGCGCAGGTCACTGACCGCCGCGACTGCGCGGGTCGAGTCGTAACGTGCAGGGCTGGGTGTGGTTTTATTGAGGTCTTTGGGTAGCCCTTTCTTGATATTTTCAAGGTATGTGCGAACCCGGGTCCGGGCACTGACGTCGACGCGCAACGTCAGGTATTCGAGCATGCCGGACTGCTGCTGAAGCAGGTAATTGAACAGCCGCGCTTCGCGGAAAGCGACGCCGTCGGGTGCTTCCGGGGTGTAGAGCAGAACCGGGTTGGCGCCATGGCTGAACAGCCACGCGTCGAGCACCCATTCGCCGTCGATCATCAAACGGTGGAGTGGATAGGTCGTGCGCATGGCGCCGGAAGTTTCAGCCATGCTGTCGATGCTCTGCTCCAGCCATTGCAGATCATGGCTGGCGATATGGCCCTGCAGCTGGCATTCCAGCGCGGCGCTTTTCATCTGGCGCTGGGTAATGGCCAGGGTCGTGTTGCGCCGAAAGTCATAGCCTTCGCTCGTCGAACTTTGCAGTTCAGCCTTGACCTTGTCGATGTAGCGCTGGCCGATCCACACACCGGTGACCGAGCGCGCGACATTCTGTGCGGTCAGGTTGCTGAGGTCGATGCCCTGCGGGCCTCTGAAGCGCGCCGAGCGGGAAAATTTTTCATCGAGAAAACCGACGCCGTCGGCGTAGCCATCGCGATACAGCGTGGTGTAGTTCAGCGGTTTTGGCGTCCACGAGCGCACGATGGCGGTCGGCGAGTAAGCCCAGACGGTATCCGGATCGACATCGTTGGTGGTGCGCTTGAGCAAGCGGTTCAAGCTGATTTTGGCTTGCTCGTGCACGTAGTCATCAAACGCCGGAAAGCGGCTGCCCGACAAGGCATGCTTGTTGAACGCGCGCAAGGCGCCTTCGGCGTCTTCACTCAGGGTCGTCAGCTTTCGGCGGTTGGCAGCCGTGGTGGAGCGATACCACAGCGGTGTACAGAAATCGTAGTCGTCGATCCGTGTGGCGAGCACATGTTCAGCCATCGTGCGCAGGCAATCGGGATGACTGCCGGTGTGAGCGAACGTGACCTTTTGATGCTCCAGCGCCTCAGGTTTGAAACTCAGCCCGGCCAATACGTGGCGCAGCTTTGTGCGAAAGCGCATGGGCGCACGGCTGATCAGGTAGCCGGCCATGCTGTCGGCGGCATCACTGTGTTTGGYCCAGCCCAGCAGGTGGGTCTGGCATTCGCGCTCACTGTCGAAGGCCTGGAATTGTTGCGTTCGCGGCGCCTGTGGTGTGCACAGCAACAACCGTTTGAGCGCGCCGCGGTCATCGTTCTGGCGCAACACCCACAAATCCTGCAACTGGGCGCCGTGCAGCGACAGGGTGGCGGCGCGCAGGCGCGCATCGCTACCGTCACGCAGGCGCTGGATCAGTTGCAGGTCACTGTCGAGCAAGTGCCCCTGCAGCACCGCCGTGTGAGCGAGGGCGACGATACGTTTGTCGAGCATCTGCTCAATGGCGGGTTTGATTGCGGGCCTGGCCTGCAGCTCATTTTGCAAGTGATTGAAGTCAATCCGAGGCTGCAGCTCCACGGCTTGCCTGATCAGCCACGCCGGCGTCACGTCCGCGTAGGCTGGCGGCAAAGGCGCGTCATCGTAGGTGAGGGTGGTGTACTTCAAAAACTCCGAGCCCGGTAATTCATCGCCGGTGTGCGGGCCGCGCAAGGACAGCTCGAGCAGGCTGGATTGATGCACATAAACGCCGTAGCCCGGCACTCGGCGATCGGTCGCAAGGCTTAACTTTGCCGGCTCGAGGTCGTCGATTTCCAGGTCTTCGCTCAGGCGCTCCAGCCATTGTTGGCGGGCCAGTGCCGTCAGACTGCCGGCCGGCTCCATCAAGTCGAGCAGGTCTTGCCGCGCCTGCTGGTAGTTGCGCAGATGCTGCGCCAGTGCGTCTCTTTGCGCGGTGCTGGCGCTTCGAAACCAGTCCGGTGCGCTGTAGCGCAGGTGGCGCTCGAACAAGGTTTGCGCGCGTAATTCCAGACGCGACGTGAGATCCGGCAGGGCGGCGGCAATGGCGTGGTCCAGCGCGGTGAGCAATTGCCTGGGGTCTTGCTGTGGGTTTTCGGCGAAGCTCAAGGCGCGCTCGATATCCTGCGTGCGTTTTTCGATCAGCGCGTCGTAGGTGTGTTCGAACAACGGTCTGCTGTCGATTGGCGCGAGCAGCAGCGGCCAGATCCCTGCTGCGCCGACGGCGTGATAGCGCGTCGGCAGCATGGACATGAACTCCTTGCTACCGCTGGCCTGGTTCAGCAATGTGCGCAGTTGGTTGTCGAGATCAGCAAGGGAGTTGAAGAATTCGATGCCTCTTGCGGGGGTAAACAGCAGGGCGAAACCCATGCTCTGGTCGGTCAGCAGGTCCTTGACTCGGCGAGTGTCCTTTTCCGTGACCACAAAGGCGCCGGCCAGCTCAACGGTGGTGTCTTGATAGCTGAACTGCAGCGCGTACATGGCCGGACGCAGCATCGGCACCGCATCGAGTTTTTGCAGCAGTTCGCCGGCTTGCGGGTGCAGCAAGCGGTCGGTGAYGGCCTGTCTGGCTTCGTGGCCGATGGCGGTGAAGCCTGCGTCATATTTGAGGAAGGTTTTCGCCGGTTTATCGTCGATCCGGTCGCGTTGATCCATGTTGATCAGTTGAGTGGCCAGCCTGACTTTCAGGGTGGCGATCAGTTGTTTGCCTTCGTCGCTTTGCAGATCGCTGTTTTCCAGCGCCTGATACAGCTCGCGGCTGCGTTGCAGGTAGCTGGTGCGATAGGTTTTCAGTTGTTCGTCGAGGCGTTTCAGAAAGGCCTGTTCGGTACTCGGTTTTTGTTCGGGAAGCAGCGGGGTTGATGTATTGAACAGGTGATGGGCGATCGCGTTGAGATCGTTTTTGACCTCTTCGGAGGTGGGGGTTGTGGCGAGGTTCATGGGCATTTTTTCCATGCTGAGGGTGAGCGGCCAGCATGGCGAGGGGCAGTGGGGGGCGGGTGGTATATATGTATAGGGGGGTTATTGGTCTGTCGATGTAGAGCTTGGGTTCGACTCGGTATTTCACGTCGGCATGCGTCTGCCCTACACCTGTGATGGAGCGGCAGACGCACGTTTAACCCGACGAGTGAAATCCTGACCTGTCTGTTAGACAGGGTAAGTCAGCTCTTGGAGAAAAAAGTATCCGTTACCGGTAAGTTCACGTGTTTCATCACCGTGGCGTGCCTTACCGGAAAGTTGCAAATTATCGAGGGAGTATAAGTACAGGCCGCTATTGAGTTGACTTACAGAAATGTCGGAAGAGGATGTCACTTCATAGTCATAAAGCTGAATACCTCGTTCGGTCACTACATTTTCAAGGTAGCCAGCGATTGCGGGGTCCAGCAGCTTGCGAAGCGAGATGGAGATGGTTCGTTGGCTCGATGAACCGTGGTTATCTTCGAAAGAAAAATTGTAACCGCCGAGCTCGTTGAAAGAGGTGGAAATGCTGGTTGTCGCGAAGCTGGTCAGATTAACCGGCGTACCGCCAATGGTGCCTTTTACATTAACGTTGAGAATACCGTTTACCCAAACTGCTGGGGATGCCTTTGGATGGGTCATGGGGTGCTTCCTGTGCCTGATTTTGGTTGGAGAAGGAAGTCTGATTGGGCGGGTGAAGACAGTGAACTGTCATATCTGACAGGTTTTTATACGTGTTCGCGATGAGCCTTCTTGATAGGAGTTATATAGCAGGCACAGTGTTGATCAAGTGCGGGGCAGGCTTGCTCGCGAAAGCGCTGTGTCAGTCAGTCCAACTGCCGAATGCGCTGACGCCATCGCGAGCAGGCTCGCTTCCACAGAGGGTTAGCTGTGTGTTGGGGATTGGCGGATTTCGTGGTTATCCAGCACGCGGTTCACGGCCAGYTCGGCGAGCATGATGATTTGCTGGATGGCCAGAATCGTGCGTCGCTGCGGCAGGTCGATGTAGGCGGCGATGTCGCTGGTCATGAGGCTGGCCTGGGCCAGCGATTCGCAGGCGTGGACCAGCAGGCTTTCGCTGTCCTGTTCGGGGGCRACCTGGAACATGGTGCTGGGTTTGTGAAAGCGCAGGGTTAAGGCGTTGGGTTTGAGGTAGTGGTCGAGGGCGCGTTCGGCGGCTTCGTGGAAGCGCTTCGAGCCGGGGAATTCGTAGGGGGTGGTGTCTTCGGTTTCGGGTGGATTGGGTGTTGGCTTTTTCATGGTGAAGCTCCGAATGATAAGTGGGGCTGTCACTCTCAATCACCGCGACGCGACGGAGGGTGGCAGCTGTACGCGGGTTCGCGGACCGAGCCATTCGGCAATCTCGGCATACCCGGAGGTATCCCGCGCACAGCCACCATCAAACCAGACAACAAGCACCTGAGCGCTTCAGTTTGGGCTGGCGATTATGCATCAAATCGAATGAACTGCTCGGGCCGCGACGCCCGTTCGCTGAATTTGCAGCGACCCCACGAGCCTATCCAGCCGATTTCCGAGGCACAACCGACGCGACTTGTCGGAAAACTCCGCGCAATCACCAGCGTCTGTAGGGCAAGCATATTTCCCACAGACCAACACATCTCAAACTGTGGGAGCGAGCCTGCTCGCGAAAGCGGTGTGTCAGGCACCGTAGATGTTGAATGTGCTGACGCCTTCGCGAGCAAGCTCGCTCCCACAGGGTTCTCCGGTGGGTACAGAAATGGCGTGCACAAAAAAGGCGATGCCTCTCGGGAGTCATCTTCAATCTGACGGTTAACTCATAGATCAAAATTCATTGCGGTTTACTTCGAAGCGGTCTTGAACCCCTGTAATTTCTGACAGTAGACACATTGACCCGGTCGATCCGAGATTAACCCGGCGCCCTTGGGCAGGACGGCGCATGCCAATTTACTGACTTCAAGGAATCAAACCATGAGATATACCGATACGAAATACGAAGGCTTCACTATCCGCGAATACCCCTCCGACACCCCAGGTCTGCGTTATCAGGTGATCTATAGCGCAACGGATGAGAGTTTGTTGCTTGAGACCCGCGAACAGGC
>NZ_JBFUIR010000049.1:0-67443 GCF_056401755.1 Pseudomonas sp. P4_D7
TATGTTGTTTGACCCACCGCTTTCGCGAGCAAGCTCGCTCCCACAGGGTTTGCTGCTGGCCGTCTGGTATTGGGACAAGCCGCACGGGCGAAAAGTCGTTACTATAAGCGCCTCTTTGCCTGCCTTGCCATGGACACCATGACCGAGAACGACTATCTGATCGCCTGGGGCCTCTACGCCTTTGCTGCTGTGGGCTGCCTGTTGGTATGGATGCGCCTGACCACCTGGATGTGGCGCTGGTTGCGCGAACCGCTGCGCGTCTTGATGGCCGTGTTGCTGTTCAGCCCGACCATCATTGATCCGGTGAAAGCCAAAGTTGCGCCGTCCATCGCCATTACTGCGCTGGATCTGGCCTTCAAGGTCGGCAACAACGCCTGGCGAGCGATCTCCGATCTGTTCATGTACAGCATGATCGCTTTCGGCATCTACCTGATCTTTGTGCTGATCCGCTTTCCGATCGAACGGGCTTCCCGTGCGCGTCGTGAACAGGCAGAGGCCGCCAAAGCAGCTGCCCGCGCTGATGACCGCGACGACGATCAGCCGTTTGGCGGCGCCGGCGATGACCGCTATGGCCGTCCACCTCTGCCAAACAATCCGCAGCGTATGCGGGTCGAGCCGCGCCTGTAACCCGAGAGTCCGCACATGTGTGAATTACTGGGCATGAGTGCCAACGTGCCGACCGATATCGTGTTCAGCTTCACCGGCCTGATGCAGCGCGGCGGCCGCACCGGCCCGCACCGCGACGGCTGGGGCATCGCCTTTTATGAAGGCCGTGGCTTGCGTCTGTTTCAGGACCCGGCCGCGAGTTGCGAGTCGGAAGTCGCCAATCTGGTGCAGCGCTATCCGATCAAGAGTGAAGTGGTCATCGGCCACATCCGCCAGGCCAATGTCGGCAAGGTCTGCCTGTCCAACACCCACCCGTTCGTCCGTGAACTCTGGGGACGCAACTGGTGCTTTGCGCACAACGGCCAGCTCGCCGATTTCACCCCGATCAAAAGCTTCTACCGGCCGGTCGGCGATACCGACAGCGAAGCGGCGTTCTGCGATTTGCTTAACCGCGTGCGTGCAGCATTCCCGGAGCCGGTCGATATAGAAGCGCTGTTGCCGGATCTGGTCGCTGCGTGCGCCGAATATCGCAGCAAAGGCGTGTTCAACTGCCTGCTCAGCGATGGCGACTGGCTGTTCTGCTATTGCTCGACCAAACTCGCCCAGATCACCCGCCGCGCCCCGTTCGGCCCGGCGCGCCTGAAAGATGTCGACGTGATCGTCGATTTCCAGGCGGAAACCACGCCCAACGACGTGGTCACCGTGATCGCCACCGAGCCTTTGACCGAAAACGAAACCTGGACCCGCTACGAACCGGGCCAATGGAGCCTGTGGCGACGCGGCGAATGCGTCAGTCAGGGCAAGACCGAATAAGGATTGCACCCCATGTTGCTCAGTTATGTACGGCTGGTGTTGTTTGCGGCGGGCCTGTTGATCGGTGTCCAGGTGCCAGGCTTCATCAACGATTACGCGAAACGCGTGGAGGCGCACCTGATCGAGGCGCAGACCGGCCTGCGCGGTTTTCAGGGCACCGCCGAGCAGTTTTTCAAGGGCGATATGCAGGCGCTGGTGGCGCATTACCGCGCCAGTGAAGACCCGGTATTTCGCAGCGATGCCGACAGCCTGAGCACCTTGCTCAGCCGTCAGATCGCGCTGGACAAGCAGTTCCAGGCGATGCAAGGGCCGTGGTACATCCGCTTCCTGCAAGTGGTGCTGGCCGCCGACCCGGACATTCGCAAGGAAACCTGGAATGGCTACAGCTACCAGATCCTGCTGACGCCGGAAGCGATGATCTGGGGCATGAGCGGCGCGTTGCTGCTGTCGTTCGGCATTGAATGCCTGTTCCGCTTGATCGACTGGGTCGTACTCGGTGGCCGGCGTCTGCGCCAGAGCCGGCCGATCGAAGACCGCGACGTGYGCGGTCTCTGAGATCAGCGCAGCAAGGATCGTTCCCACGCTCTGCGTGGGAATGCCTCAACGGACGCTCCGCGTTCGGCTTTTGGAAGGGACGCGGAGCGTCCCGGGCGGCATTCCCACGCGGAGCGTGGGAACGATCACGGTGTGAGGGTGATGTAACCATCACCGACTTTCTGCGCATACCCCGCCAACACTTGCTGACACAACGTCACAATCTCCTCGACCCACTCAACGCCCACCCGCCACGACACCACCACCTGCAAGTTCGGTGGCCGTTGATCAATCGCCAGCAAGGTCAATTCCCCTCGCGCCAGTTCCTCGGCCACCAACACGGGCGGCAGCACACCAATCCCGAATCCATCGCGCAACAACCGCGTGATCGCCGACACCGAATTCACGCAATTCAAGCGCGGCGCCGGCACGCCATTGGTCTGCATCAGCGCCAGAAGATCCTGATGCGGCCGGGAGTTTTTCGAGTAGGTAATGATCCGTTCCTGGGCCAGTTCGGCGAGGTCGGCGTAGTCGCGGTTGTAGATCGAATTACTGGCGACAATCCAGCCCAGCGGATGGCTGGCCAGCTCCAGGCTGCGCACGCTTTCATGACGGATCAGATCGGTTTGCAGAACGATGTCGAGAAAGCCTTTTTGCAGTTGATCGCAGAGGTTCAGCGAGGTATCCGCCACCAGCTCGATTTCCACCCGCGGATACAGCTCGGTCATCTGCGCCACCAACGGGCTGAGCCAAGTGTGAATTACCGTGTCCATCACGCCGATACGCACCCGGCCGACCTTGCTTGAGCGGGTTTCGATCGATTGCTTGAGCGCCGACATCGTGTCGAGCATTTGCTCGGCATATTCCAGCACTTTCAAGCCTTCGGGCGTCAGGCTGACACCGCGCGAATCGCGCAGAAACAGCTTCACCCCCAGCTCGCCTTCCAGCACCGCAATGCGGCTGGAGATCGACGCCTGAGTGGTGAACAGCTTGTCGGCGGTCAGGCGAAAACTCTTCAGTCGGGCGACCCAGACAAAGGTCTCGAGAAACTTCAGGTTCATGGGCAAGGCTCGGGTGACAAATTTTTCTTATGGCTAGGTCGGGTTTTTATTCGTTGGACGCAGCAGGGCCGCGCGACGAAAAATCGACGCATCCGGTTCCCACGATAGGCGTCGTCGGGGCTACGAACAAGACCAATAAAAAACCTGCGGAGATAAGCCATGCGTGCTCCCGACACCCTAGAAACATCCACGGCATCGGCGCGTCCGGGGCCGTTCGACTGGTATCGCAACATCAATCAGCAGGAGCGTCGCACGTTCTGGAGCTGCAAGATCGGCTACGGTCTGGACGGCATGGATACGCAGATGCTCAGCTTCGTCGTGCCGACACTGATCGCGATGTGGGGCATCACCACCGGCGAAGCAGGACTGATTCACACCAGCACGTTGATCGCTTCGGCCATCGGCGGCTGGGTTGCGGGGATTCTCTCTGACCGCATCGGCCGTGTACGCACCTTGCAACTCACCGTGCTGTGGTTCGCCTTCTTCACCTTTCTCTGCGGCTTCGCGCAAAACTACGAACAACTGTTGATCGCACGTACCTTGATGGGCTTCGGTTTCGGCGGCGAGTGGACGGCCGGTGCAGTGCTGATCGGCGAGGTGATCCGCGCCAAGGACCGAGGCAAAGCGGTGGGCATGGTGCAATCCGGTTGGGCGCTGGGTTGGGGGCTGACGGCGATTTTGTATGCGCTGCTGTTCTCGGTGTTGCCGCCGGAAGACGCCTGGCGCGCGCTGTTTATTCTTGGCATCGTGCCGGCGATTTTTGTGATTTTTGTCCGTCGTCTGGTCAAGGATCCGGAGATATATCGCGAGGCCAAGGCCCAACAAACGCCGGAGACTCAGTCGAAGTTCTACGAGATCTTCGCCTCCGGCATGCTCTTCACAACGTTTCGCGCTTCACTGCTGACCACCGGTGCGCTGGGCGGCTATTACGCGATCACTTCCTGGCTGCCGACCTTCCTGAAAAACGAACGCGGCTTGAGCGTACTCGGCACCGGCGGCTATCTGGCCATGGTGATTGTCGGTTCCTACGTCGGCTATGTGATCAGCGCCTATCTGACTGATCTGTTGGGGCGGAAAAAGAACTTCATCCTCTTCGCTGTCGGTTCGTTCACCATCGTTCTGCTCTATACGCAACTGCCGGTGAGCAACGGCGTGATGCTATGGCTGGGCTTCCCGCTGGGCTTCTTTGCCTCGGGGATTTTCAGCGGCATGGGCGCATTTCTGACCGAGCTGTTCCCTACGCGAATTCGCGGTTCGGGGCAGGGCTTCTGCTACAACATCGGTCGGGCGCTGGCGGCCCTGTTTCCGCTGCTGATCGGCCTGCTCAGCCAGAAGGTGCCGTTGAGCGTCGGCATTGGCGCCTTCGCGGCGGTGTCCTACGGCGTGGTGATTATCGCGGCACTGAGTCTGCCGGAAACCCGTGGCAAGCAACTCGATGCGCAGTAACTGATAACCTGCAAAGCAAAGTCCTACAGATAAAAAGACAAGCACCTACAGGAGTGTTCACCGTGAGCCGCCTGCTATTGAATTGCGACATAGGCGAGAGCTTCGGCAGCTGGACCATGGGTCTGGACGCCGAAATCATGCCCTTCATCGATTGCGCCAACGTGGCCTGTGGTTTCCACGCCGGCGATCCGAGCATCATGCGCAAGACCGTCAGCCTGGCCCTGAGCCACGGTGTGCAAATCGGTGCACACCCGGCCTATCAGGATCTGGTCGGTTTCGGCCGTCGCTCCATGGCGTATTCGGCGCAAGAGCTGCAAGACATCCTGCATTATCAGATTGGCGCCCTCGATGGCATCTGCAAAGCCCAGGGCGGGCGTGTCAGTTACGTCAAACCCCACGGCGCGATGTACAACGACATGATGGCCAACCCGGCACAATTGCGTGCGGTGATTCAGGCGGTGGCCGCTTACGACCGCAGCCTGCCGCTGATGCTGATGGCCACCCGCCACAACGCCGCCGCGCAGCAGATCGGCGATGAGTATGGCGTGAACCTGTGGTTCGAAGCCTTCGCTGACCGTGCTTACGACAGTGCTGGCAAACTGGTTTCACGACAATTGCCGGGCGCGGTGCATCACGACCCGGAAAAAATCATTGAACAAGCCCTGACCATTGCCCGTGGTGACAACCTCGCCGCCAGCGATGGCAGCGCCTTGCGCCTGCACGCCAATACCCTCTGCGTGCACGGTGATAACGCCAGTTCGGTGGCCGCCGTGCAGCGCATTCGCGAGGCCTTGAATCAGCAGAGTGCCTCATGAACCCAAGGATTGAAGTGGTGGCGCTGGATTGCCTGATGCTGCGTCTGTTTGATGAGATCGCCGAAGCCAACATGCCGTGGATGCTCGCTGCCAGTGAGCGTTTGCGCGGGGCATTCGGCGCGCAACTGATCGATCTGGTGCCGTCCTATACGACGTTGATGGTGCATTACGATCTGACTGCACTGAACCCGAGTCAGGCGCGGGAATTGATCGCCGAAGCGTTGATCGACCTGTCGCCGAATGCACGAACTGGCGGTCAATGTCATGTGTTGCCGGTCTGGTATGACCTCAGCGTCGGGCCAGAATTGAGCCTGCTCGCCGAGCGCAGCGGGCTAGCAGTGGAGGAGGTGATCCGTCGTCACAGCGGACGTGAATATCAGGTATTCGCCCTGGGTTTCGCACCGGGGTTCGCCTTTATGGGGCTGGTCGAAGAGGTTCTGGCGGCGCCACGTCTTAACACGCCGCGCAAGAAAGTCGCCGCGGGCAGTGTCGGCATTGCCGAGCGCCAAACCGCTGCGTATCCCGTGGTCTCGCCCGGTGGCTGGAACCTGATCGGCCGCACTCCGGCGAAACTGTTCGATCGCACACGGGATGGCTACAGCCTGATGCAACCGGGCGACACGGTGCAATTCGAAGCGGTCAGTCATGCCGAGTTCATCAATCTGGGCGGCGATGACACACCACTGGAGGCGCTGGCATGAGCCGACTGAGGATTGAAGCGAGTACACCGCTGTGCCTGTTGCAGGACGCGGGCCGTTTCGGCGTGCGGCATCTGGGCGTGACCCAGGGCGGCGCGGCAGACTGGTGTTCGATGAGTTGGGCCAACTGGCTGCTCGGCAATGAACTGGACGCAGCGGTGATCGAAATCACCCTCGGCGGCCTGGCCGTGGTGGCCGAAGAGGAGTGTTGGCTGGCCTTGGCCGGTGCGGATCTTGCCGCACGGATCGACGGGCAGCCGCTGGCGCCGTGGCGCAGTTTCAAGTTGGGCAAAGGGCAGACGTTGCAACTCACTCAACCGTTGCTTGGTGCCCGGGCTTATCTGGCCGCGCCCGGCGGTTTTCAAGCACCGCAGGTCTTGGGCAGTAGCGCCACGGTTGTCCGCGAAGAACTCGGTGGACTTGATGGCATGGGCTTACCGTTGGCGAAAGGGGCGGTGCTGAGTTATTGCGGTGAATCGCGGCTGCTGCGGGAAGTGCCTTTGCCGTTGCAGCCGGATCTGAAATCGAATGCACCGCTGGATCTGGTACTCGGCGCGCAGATCGGCCAGTTCAGCGGACAGAGCCTGTTTGATGTGTTTAACACGACCTGGGCTGTGGACAGTCGCGCTGATCGCATGGGCATTCGCTTGTTGGGCAGCGCCTTGCACTATCAGGGACAACCGATGATTTCCGAAGGCATTCCGCTCGGTGCGGTGCAAGTGCCGCCGGACGGGCAGCCGATCGTCTTGCTCAATGATCGCCAGACCATTGGTGGATATCCACGCTTGGGGGCGTTGACGCCGTTGGCGCTGGCGCGGCTGGCGCAGCGTCTGCCGGGTGACAAGGTTCGGTTCACCCCGGTCATGCAGGAACGTGCATGGCACGACCATATCAACTACCTGAAGTCCTACTTGTAATTGTCCGTATTTCGGACTGAAGACCGAGACGTTTCCTGACACTTTGGTAAGTCGCCCTACATCACGCGTCGAGAGGGTGTGGAACTATCGGTCTTCATCTTTTACAAGGAAGTTACAGATGCGTTTTATGAAAGTGATGGCCCCGTCAGAGGGCGAGTGTGCGAACCGTGTCGATGGGCACATTGTCGGTTTTTATGAGGATGTGGGCAGCGTGCCGGTTTATCGGGCGAGCATCGATCGTTTCTACAATGTGCAACGACTGGACGCCGAACATGCCGGTAATCAGGACATCGTTGCGCGTATCGAGACATTCATGTCCACCGCAACGGTCGACATGATGCGAATGTTTCACTGGAATCACCGCACAGAGGCACGCGGTCAATCCATGGAACTGATTGCCGAGGGGAAAAGCTGCGAAACGGAGGCGACCCGGGTCAGGTTTCGTTTTCTGTCGCCAGAGGGCGAGATGAAGAGTGAAATGACCCTGAGTTCTGAAACGGATATTGAAAAAACTCGCAGGGTAGAGTTGGAAAGCGGTGGGGTGAAAGTGGTCGCCAAAGGGAAGAAAAAACGTCGCGGGCAAAAAACTGCCTCAGTCGGGCCGGCGATTCAGGACACCGTTTTTATGGACAGGCTCTGCAAGACCTATCTCGCATCAGGTTGGTAAAACGGCCACCGATTCCGTACGGAATTGAGGGTTCCCACGCTCACGTGGGAACCCCTCTGGCCGTTATTTCGACAAAAACCGCATCCCTTCCTCAAGCCCGCGCAACGTCAACGGATACATCTGATCCTCGATCAGATCCCGCACGATATTGGTCGACGAGGTATAGCCCCAGGTGTCTTTCGGGTACGGATTGATCCAGATGAGCTTTTTGTACTTCTCCATGAAGCGCTGCATCCACACGTAACCCGGCTCTTCGTTCCAGTGCTCGACACTGCCGCCGGCCTGGGTGATTTCATACGGCGCCATGGCGGCGTCACCGATGAAGATCACTTTGTAGTCGGCGCCGTACTTGTGCAGCAGGTCCTGGGTCGAAGTGCGTTCCGAGGTGCGGCGCATATTGTTCTTCCACACCGATTCATAAATGAAGTTGTGGAAGTAGAAATACTCCAGATGCTTGAACTCGGTCTTGCAGGCCGAGAACAGTTCCTCGCAGATCTTCACGTGCGCGTCCATCGAGCCGCCGATGTCGAACAGCAACAACAACTTCACCGTGTTGCGCCGTTCCGGGCGCATCTGAATATTCAGCAGACCGGCGTCCTTGGCGGTGTGGTCGATGGTGCCGTCGATGTCCAGCTCTTCCGCTGCGCCTTGACGGGCGAATTTACGCAAGCGGCGCAGGGCGACTTTGATGTTGCGCGTGCCCAATTCCACCGAATCATCGAGGTTCTTGTACTCGCGCTGATCCCAGACTTTCACGGCTTTGCCCTGGCGGTTGCCAGCATCGCCGACCCGAATGCCTTCCGGGTTGAAGCCACCGGAGCCGAACGGGCTAGTGCCGCCAGTGCCAATCCATTTGTTGCCGCCGGCGTGGCGCTCCTTCTGTTCCTCCAGACGCTTTTTGAACTCTTCGATGAGCTTGTCCAGGCCACCAAGGGACTGGATCTGAGCACGCTCCTCATCCGTCAGCGAACGCTCGAACTCCTTGCGCAGCCAGTCTTCGGGAATCAATGCCTGCAAGTGATCGTCGAGCTTTTCCAGGCCATTGAAGTAGGCGCCGAACGCGCGGTCGAACTTGTCGAAATGACGTTCGTCCTTCACCAGAATCGCCCGCGACAAATAATAAAACTCGTCCATGTCGGCGAAGGTCACGCGCTGTTTCAGCGCGTTGATCAGGTCGAGCAGCTCGCGCACCGACACTGGCACCTTGGCTGCACGCATTTCATTGAAGAGGTTGAGCAGCATAACGATGGCCCCTGCTTACAAGTGCTTAGCGAGAGCCGCGACGGCTCATGAACGCCAGGCGCTCAAGCAATTGCACGTCCTGTTCGTTCTTCACCAAAGCACCGGCCAGTGGCGGAATCGCCTTGGTTGGATCGCGCTCACGCAGCACCGCTTCGCCGATGTTGTCGGCCATCAGCAGCTTCAGCCAGTCGACCAGCTCTGAGGTCGACGGCTTCTTCTTCAGGCCCGGCACCTTGCGCACGTCGAAGAACACGTCCAGCGCTTCGCTGACCAGATCCTTCTTGATGTCCGGGTAGTGCACGTCGACGATTTTTTGCAGGGTAGTGCGGTCGGGGAAGGCAATGTAATGGAAGAAGCAGCGGCGCAGGAAGGCGTCCGGCAGCTCTTTCTCATTRTTGGAGGTAATGATGATGATCGGGCGTTTTTTCGCCTTGATGGTCTCGTCGATTTCGTAAACGTAGAACTCCATCTTGTCGAGTTCTTGCAGCAGGTCGTTGGGGAATTCGATGTCGGCCTTGTCGATTTCGTCGATCAGCAAAATGACCCGCTCCTCGGACTCGAAAGCCTCCCAGAGCTTGCCCTTCTTCAAGTAATTGCGCACGTCGTGGACTTTTTCGTTGCCCAATTGCGAGTCGCGCAGACGGCTGACCGCATCGTATTCGTAGAGACCCTGATGGGCCTTGGTGGTGGACTTGATGTGCCAGGTGATCAACTTGGCGCCGAACGATTCGGCCAGTTGCTCGGCGAGCATGGTCTTGCCGGTGCCCGGCTCGCCCTTGACCAGCAGTGGCCGTTCCAGGGTGATGGCGGCGTTGACTGCCAGCTTCAGGTCATCGGTGGCGACGTAGGCCTGGGTGCCTTCGAACTTCATCTGCTAATCCTCGAACGGTAACGCCGACCTGACGGGCAGGGCGGGGGCGAAATAATCGGATGCCCGACTATAACGCGCAGCCCGGTCGACTGTGAACGCAGACGGCTTATTCAGTCTCTGAATGGGGCGTCACATGTTGACTCAGTCTCGGCCGATGGCCAGTATTCAGGTATCGCCGATTTGGCGATAGCCTTCAGGATGTCCGCTGAATCTGTGGCGAGGGAGCTTGCTCCCGCTGGGCTGCGAAGCAGTCCCCATGTGCCTGGAGGCGCTGAATTGATGCTATCCACAAAACGACCACGCTTGGCGGCAGTTACTGCACTCTCTGATTGCCGGCTTGCACTGGACTTTGTTGATGGTCGAGCGCTGACACTCGATTTAAGTCGAGATATTCAAACGTGTAAGCAGTTGCAGCCTTTGCTTGATCCCCAAGTCTTTGCGACTGTCATCTTGGGCGATAAAGGTTGGACCGTTGAATGGCCGGCCCCGGATATTCAGATTGGCGCCGATACTCTATATCTGGATGCTTTTCCAGAAATGAACCCTAACCCGCATCCGGCTTCGGCCGCTCATACCGGGCGTTGAACGCCTGTATGAATCCATTGCGCAAAATCTGCAAAAACGCTTCGAATGCACTGATGTTTTGCTGATGCACGTTACCGCTGAGTTCGACCTTGGTGGCGAACTGATTTTTCGCCTGGTTCTTCAGCACGGTTTCCGAGCCGCCGACGATGGCCTCCCAGACCGAGCGGAAAATGCTCTTGTTCTTGTTTTCCACGTCCTGCTGCCAGTTGAACACTTCGACGTCGCGCAGCAGGGGTTTGATGTAGCCGTTGACCTGGGCTTTTTTGGCTTGGGCTTCGATTACCACGTCACCGTGGCCTGCGTTGAAGTCGAACTTGCCGTAGGCGGAGGCGAAGTCGTTCATGCTCTTGAGTTCGATGTCTTTGGCGCGCAGGCGGAACTGGAAGTCTTCGAAATTGCTCAGCGGGTCGAAGGTGGCAGTGGTTTCCAGTGGCGCATGCCCGAGCAAAAGCGCTTTGCCTTCGAAACGTGCGTCACGTTTGCCCTGATTGTCGACCACGTTGGTCAGGTTGTAGATGCTGGCCTCGACGTTGGTGGCGTTCATATTGACCGGTGGCTTGGAGTTGAAATTGCGGAAAGTGATTTTGCCTTCGTGAATCTGGACCTCGTCGAGGGTAATCGGCAGCAATTTGCCCAGTTGTGCGCGCCAGTCGGTACCTTGACCGGTTTGAGAGTTCTGCTTGTTGGCACCGCCGTCGACGAAGTTAATCTCAGGTTTGACGAATTTCACCTGGGCTACGACGGCATGGTCATACCACAGCGAATGCCAGCTGACCGCCAGATCGATCAGCGGTGCATTGACGAACGGCACCGGTACCTTGCCGTCGACCTTGACGATCTTCAGTCCATTGATCTTGTAGGCGCCGCGCCATAGGGCGAGGTCGACATCAGTGATCTGGCCCCGATAGTCACCCATGTCCGCCAGTTTGCCGTTCAGGTAGTCGCGCACCATGTAAGGCAGGGCGATGTGCAGTGCGATCAGCAGCACAACGACGACGGCGAAAATCCCTAGTGGCCAACTGTAGCGACGCTTCATGACGGCAATTCCCTGACGATGTAAGCGATTGACTGTTACGTCGCGCAGACGTTCGACCCGACTGGACTGTGATGGGCAACAGGCATACCTTGGAAGGCTGAATTCAACGCTGCATAAGGACCCAGCCATGAGCCGTATTTTTGCTGACAACGCCCATTCCATCGGTAATACGCCGCTGGTGCAGATCAACCGCATAGCGCCGCGTGGCGTGACCATTCTGGCCAAGATCGAGGGGCGCAACCCCGGTTACTCGGTCAAGTGCCGGATTGGCGCCAACATGATCTGGGACGCCGAAAGCAGCGGCAAACTGAAGCCGGGCATGACCATTGTCGAACCGACATCGGGCAACACGGGGATCGGTCTGGCCTTTGTTGCCGCGGCCCGTGGGTACAAGTTGATGCTGACCATGCCGGCCTCGATGAGCATCGAACGCCGTAAAGTCCTCAAGGCTCTGGGCGCCGAACTGGTGTTGACCGAGCCGGCCAAGGGCATGAAAGGCGCAATCGAGAAGGCGGCCGAAATCGTTGCCAGCGATGCTGACAAGTACTTCATGCCATCGCAGTTCGATAATCCGGCCAACCCCGCCATTCACGAAAAGACCACCGGTCCGGAAATCTGGAACGACACTGACGGTGCCGTCGATGTACTGGTAGCGGGCGTCGGCACCGGCGGAACCATCACCGGCGTTTCGCGGTATATCAAGAATACCCAAGGCAAACCGATTCTGTCGGTGGCCGTGGAGCCGATGTCGTCGCCGGTGATCACCCAGGCGCTGGCGGGTGAAGAAATCAAACCGAGCCCGCACAAGATTCAGGGGATCGGTGCCGGCTTTGTGCCGAAGAACCTGGATCTGTCGATGGTCGACCGGGTCGAGCAGGTCACCGACGAAGAGTCCAAGGCCATGGCCCTGCGCTTGATGCAGGAAGAGGGGATTCTATGCGGCATCTCCTGCGGTGCAGCGATGGCAGTCGCGGTGCGTTTGGCGGAGACGCCGGAGATGCAGGGCAAGACTATCGTGGTGATTCTGCCGGACTCCGGCGAGCGTTATCTGTCGAGCATGCTGTTCAGCGATCTGTTCACTGAGCAGGAGACTCAGCAGTAATCCAGTTGATTCAGATCAGCCGGGGTTCAGGATCGTTATGCTAATAAATGCTTTGTTGCGCAATTCTTAACACTGAATCTTGTGTAAGGCGGGTTTTGCCCGGCGCCGGTAGTGTTTATCATGGCCGGCTGCCATGCCGGGTAAAGGGCATTGCGCAGCGTTGTCTTTATTCAAGGAGTCGTTGATGACCTTTTCGTTAGCCGCCAAGGTATTGGTGCTGCTGCTGTTCGTGGGCAGCATCCTCTATGTGCATTTGCGCGGCAAGGCGCGTTTGCCGGTTCTGCGCCAGTTCGTCAACCACTCGGCGCTGTTCGCTCCGTACAACGCCCTGATGTACCTGTTCTCCGGCGTGCCGTCCAAGCCGTACCTGGATCGCAGCAAATTTCCGGAACTGGACGTGCTGCGCGACAATTGGGAAACAATTCGCGACGAGGCCATGCACCTGTTCGACGAGGGTTATATTCGCGCGGCAGAAAAGAACAACGACGCCGGCTTCGGCTCGTTCTTCAAGAAGGGCTGGAAACGTTTCTACCTCAAGTGGTACGACAAACCGCTGCCATCGGCCGAAACCCTGTGCCCGAAAACCGTGGCGCTGGTCAGTGCGATTCCCAACGTCAAAGGCGCAATGTTCGCGCTGTTGCCGGGTGGCAGCCACTTGAACCCGCACCGCGATCCGTTCGCCGGCTCGCTGCGTTATCACCTCGGCTTGTCGACGCCAAACTCCGACGATTGCCGGATCTTTGTTGATGGTCAGGTTTATGCCTGGCGTGACGGTGAAGACGTAATGTTCGACGAGACCTACGTGCATTGGGTCAAGAATGAAACCGAGAAGACCCGCGTGATCCTGTTCTGCGACGTCGAGCGTCCGCTGAGCAACCGCCTCATGACCCGCATCAACCGCTCCATCAGCGCCTGGCTCGGCCGTGCCACCGCACCGCAGAACCTTGATGATGAACGCGTCGGCGGGATCAACCAGGCCTACGCCTGGAGCAAGAACTTCAGCGACAAGTTCAGTGGAGTGGTCAAGCAGTGGAAACGCCGTCATCCGAAAGCCTACCGCGTGATGCGTCCGGTGCTGGCGGTGGTGGTATTGACGTTGTTGGGGTATTGGCTGTTTGGCTGAGGCTGGATATTGTAGAAAAACCGCTCCTTGTGAGCGGTTTTTTTATGAAGAGAAGGTGAATGAGGCGCCAGCGAGGACGCCTCCTGGCTCTTCCGCGGCTGGATTCACCAATGCTTCTCTGATTCGGTGCAACTCCCGTTCAGATAACTTTGCGGAAGAGCGTTTTCTATCAGCTTTTATCGATCTGGCGCCTGGCGCCTTTTTTTCAACGGCAGCCTTCATGGTGCCTCCGGCATTGATCATTAAATGAGCAGTTGTCCGATACTAGTCTTACCAAATTAGCTTCACAAGCCTGCCCTCCGAATCGAATTCGAAACCCAGTTGCCGGTACAGGGAAATCACTCCAGGGAGAGGTTCCTGAATTTCAATTTGGGTACTGCCGATGATTCGCGCGAAGTGAGTCACGGCGGTCAAAGCAAATGTCGCTACTCGGCTTTTGAGAGGGTGATCGTTATCGGGCTTTCCTTCCAGGCGCACAATTTTCACTCGCAACCGGCTCTGATTAGGGTTTGCAAAGCAAAGTCCGCATAACTCCTGATCAAACCAGATTGCCAAATCGAAGCTCAGTGGTTCTTTGGCCTTCCACCTGACAACATCTTGCCAAGAGAAATGAGGATCAAACCACGCTTCATAGGCACTCAGCGCTTGAGCATCGATTGCTTCGAAACGAACTCTGGAGTGATCAACATCCACTATCCCTTGCAGCAACAAGTCTTTGTGCAGTTTTGCGAAAGTAACAGCAGCCTGTTGTCGAGCCTGTGATTTGTAGACCTGGTAGCGCAAATACGTCCGTTCCCTTGGCATGTGATCCTGTGCATTCCTTGTCCCCCATGGTTGGGTGTCTCGATTGCAATCCAGCCTATTCACCTTGCGGCCAACTGTCCTTGCTGGCCCTTTGTCCAAATCATTGCAATCCATGTCGCCCGCTGGTTATAGTCGGCGCTCGTGAGCCCCCATGGCTCACCTTCCAACCCTTCAAAAAAGATCTGCGCCAATGCCTGCATCCCTCAGCAACGCGGTAGTCGATTCAGCGGTCAACGCTGGCGTCGTGCCGTGCGGGAATCAGCAGCCCAAGCAGATCAGTCATTACCCCCCACCTGTCAGTAGCACGCCGGTGTGCGCAGTCGTATCACCGCCGGGCGTTGGCGTTTCGGGCTGATCGGCAGTTTTTGCTGACCCCTGCGCCCGCCAGAAAAACCTACTGAATTTCAGCTTCGGCTGAGTTGGCTTCTTGCCTGACTACAGGTGGTAATCATGTTTGTCCTGTCGAAAAAAACCGCGCTCGCGGCCGCGTCCACGAGCCTGTTCGTTCTGCTGTGGAGCAGCGGCGCGATCTTCTCCAAATGGGGGCTGGCCCACGCGTCACCATTTGCCTTTCTGCTAATTCGTTTCGCGATTGCCTTGTGCGGCCTCTTGTTGTTGGCGCCGCTGCTCAAGCTCAAGTTGCCCAAGGGCGGCAAACCAATGCTGTTTGCGATTGCCACGGGTGTGGTGTTGTTGGGGGCCTATCAGATCTTTTATCTACTGGCCTTGAACAGCAAAGTCACTCCGGGCGTGATGGCGACCATCATGGGCGTGCAGCCGATTCTCACCGTGGTGTTGATGGAGCGGCAGCGCTCGGCGAGCCGGATGTTTGGTCTGGCCTTGGGGCTGGCGGGGCTGATCATGGTGGTTTACCAAGGCATCAGCCTGGCCGGGATGTCCTGGGTGGGAATGGTGTTCGGGTTGCTGGCGCTGGCGAGTATGACGCTGGGCTCGATCATGCAGAAACGCATCACCGACAATCCTCTCGGTACGCTGCCGGTGCAGTACTTGGCCGGTCTGTTGTTATGCGGGATTTTCGTGCCGTTTCAGCCGTTCCACTTCGAGCACAGCACCGGTTTTATCGTGCCGGTGTTGTGGATGGGACTGGTGGTGTCGGTGCTGGCGACGCTGTTGCTGTATCGGTTGATCGCGCGGGGCAATCTGGTCAATGTCACCAGTCTGTTCTACCTGGTGCCGGCGGTGACGGCAGTGATGGACTATCTGATTTTCGGCAATCGCCTGGCGGCGTTGAGTGTGCTGGGGATGCTGTTGATCATTGTCGGTCTGGCGTTTGTGTTCCGTAAAACCAGCTAACAGATCGTCAGGTGGCGGCTTTTAGGCCGCCGATCGCGAGCAGGCTCACTCCTACAGGGGAGCGCATTCCAATTGTAGGAGTGAGCCTGCTCGCGATGGCCTTTTCGGCAACCGCACAAATTTATCGGGCCGGCGCCTCAGCCGGTTTCACCACCGCCGGCTTCAACACCAGCCACAACGCCAGCGCAATCAACACCCCGCCATAAATGTGCGCCATCGACAACGGCTCATCCAGCAGCAACGCCCCCCACAGCACGCCGAATGGCGGAATCATGAAGGTCACGGTCATCGACTTCACCGGCCCGATCGAACTGAGCAGGCGGAAATAAATGATGTAGGCAAACGCCGTGCAGCCAAGACCCAGGCCCAACAGCGACAGCCAGACATTCCAGCCACCCCAACTGGCCGGCGGTGCGGTGATCACGCTATATCCAAACAACGGCAACAGAAACAACGTCGCACCGAGCATGCTGCCCAGCGCCGACAGGCGACTGTCCAGACCACCAGCCTGATCCAGCCAGCGCCGTGCGAGGAAACCGGCAAAACCATAACAAGTGGTCGCCAGCAAACAGGCGAGGGCGCCCATCAACAGTTGCAAGTCGAACGCCACCGGGCCGGCGCGGGTCAGCACGCCAACGCCGAACAGGCCGAGGAACACCCCACCCAGTTTGGCTGCGGTGAGTTTTTCACTGAAGAACAACCCGCCAATCAGCACGCCCATCAACGGCGTGGTGGCATTGAAAATCGCCGAGTAGCCGGCCGGTAACACCTGGGCCGCGACCGAATACAGCGTCGCCGGAATCCCCGAGTTGATCACACCCAGCAGCATCACGGTTTTCAGTTTGCCTTTGAAATCCCAGCGTACGCGCATCAGCCCGAGGATCACCAGCAGGCCAAGGGCCGCAATCGACACGCGAAAGAATCCGGTCGGGATCGTGCCGATCACCGGCGCAATAATGCGCATGAACAGAAAACTCGCGCCCCAGATGGCCGCCAGCGACAACATACGGAAAATATCGACAGGGCTCACGGCGGGTCTCCTTCCTTGATCGGGACGAGAGTGTTGCCGAGCGCCCTGCCGAAGGCAACCGCTAATCGGGCATGCAACTGTTCGTTCAGATCACAAAGCGTGTGACCAGGCCGTTCAAGTCGACGGCCAGACGCGACAGCTCCTGGCTTGCGGCCGAGGTCTGGGTGGCGCCAGCGGCGGTCTGGGTCGAGAGGTCGCGGATGGTCACCAGATTCTGATCGACCTCGCGAGCGACCAAGGCCTGTTGCTCGGCTGCACTGGCGATTACCAGATTGCGCTGGTTGATCTGCGAGATCGACGCGGTGATTTTCTCCAGCGCCTGACCTGCGCTGTTGGCCCGACGCAACGTCTGGCCAGCCTGTTCGGCACTGCTCTGCAGCGCGCCCACGGTCGACCCCGTACCTTGCTGGATGCTGCTGATCATCAGCTCGATTTCTTCAGTGGAATTTTGCGTGCGTTGTGCCAGCGAGCGCACTTCATCGGCCACCACCGCGAAACCGCGCCCGGCTTCACCGGCGCGGGCCGCTTCGATCGCCGCATTGAGCGCCAGCAGGTTGGTCTGTCCGGCAATCCCGCGAATCACTTCCAGCACTTTGCTGATGTCCTGTGCCTGCGTGGCCAGGCCTTCAGCTTGTGCTGAGGCGCCCAGTACGGCGTCGACCAGTTCTTGAATCGAGCTGATGGTTTCGCTGACCTGCACATGACCGTGCTTGCTGTCCTCGTTCGACGCGGCAGACGCCTCGGCGCTGGACACCGCGTTGGCCGCGACTTCGTCCACCGCGGTGCTCATCTCGGTCACTGCGGTGGCGGCTTGTTCGATCTGATCGTTCTGCTGTTGCAGGCCGCGAGTGCTTTGCTCCATCACCGAACTCATTTCCTCGGCCGCGGAAGCCAACTGCTGCGCCGATTCGCTGATGCCGCGAATGGTCGAGCGCAGATTGCCCTGCATCTCGGCCAAGGCGTTGAGCAAATGCGCAGCCTCATCTTTACCGGTGCTGACGATCTCGCCGCTGAGGTCGCCGGCAGCAATGCGCCGCGCCACATTCAGGGCCTGATTGATCGGGGTGGTGATGCTGCGTGTCAGTTGCCAGGCCAGCAGCAGCGTGGCAATCAGGGCAACCACGATGATGGTCGCGACGATCCACAATGCCCGTTGGTACATCGCTGCGGCGGCATCTGCGGCGGCGTCGGCACCTTGCTGATTGAACGCGATCATCTGCTCGAGGGTTTTGTCGAGCAGCGTTCCCTGTGGCGCCAGTTCATTGTTAAGCCGCGTGTAGGCCTGCTCACTTTGCCCGGCGTCGATCTGGCCGATGATCTGTTCGAGAATGCTCATGTACTTGGCGGTGTTGGCATTCAAACCGTCGAGCATCAGCCGTTCTTCTTCGCTGGTGAGCAGGGCTTTGTGATCGGCGAGGCGCTTGAGCAGTTCTTCGCGCTGCGCCTTGATGAGGCCTTTGCTTCTGTCGCGCACAGCAGACTGGGTGCTGGTGATCAGGCGCAAGGATTCAAGACGGATGCTGGCGATGTTCGCCGCCGTGTCATGGATGCTCTCGATGCTTGGCATCCACGATTCTTCAATCACTGTTGCACTCTCGCGCAGGGTTTTCATCTGGCCCAGACCGAACAGGCCGACCACCACCAGCAGACCGGCCAAAACGGCAAAGCTCAAACTGGCGCGCAAACCTATGCGCAGATTCCGGATAGACATCAGTGTGCTCCTTGATCTTTGAGGGGGGGAGGTCGTCCTCGTCAGCGAGGATCTTGTTATGAAGGGGGGAATGGTGGGCTGTATATCAAAGTGCCACTATTTTGGTAAGACCAATCTGGAAGCGTTGCCGTCGGTAAGCGCATTTGCAGTAAAGCCACGAGCTAGACGCGTTTGATCAGTATTGGATCCGAAGTCCAGAGAATTCGCGGCCTGGCGCAGGGCGGCCAGAAGGACCATCAAGGTGATTAACTGACCGAACGGTCGATTAAAAAAACTTTGCTAAAAACTGTGTCGCTGTACAACCCTGACGCGGATTGGCAGAAATTGCACTTCACGCGCACACGCTTGCGTGGCTAAGCTCAGGCACAGATTTCCCCACGCACCCCGAGGTCTTATCTATGCCGCAGCAATGGCCAGCCACCGATATCGCCCGCATGATCCTCGATGGCTTTGACGATTACCGCGAGCATTTCCGGCGAATCACCGACGGCGCCCGGGAGCGCTTCGAGCAGGCGCGCTGGCAGGAGACGCAAACGGCGTCGGCGGCACGGATCAATCTCTACGAAGAAAAGGTCAGCGAAACCATCGCTCGCCTGCGCGAATACTTCGATGATGAAACGCTGATGAACGTCAGCTGCTGGCCGTTGGTGAAAAGTGCCTACATCAGCGTCATCGACCTGCGCTTCGATGATGAGTTGTCCGAGACCTGGTACAACTCGATTTTCTGCGGGCTGTTCAGCCACGACCTGATCAGCGACGGCTGCATGTTCATCCACACCACCCGCCCGAGCCTGCGCCGAGCCCGCGCCGCGCAAACCCGCACCTACAAACCGCAGGGGCAGTTGTCGGGGATGCTCGCGAGCATTTTTGCCGACTATCGCTTCAGCGAGGATTACGCCGATCTGCCGGGTGACCTGCGTCGCCTCGAAGCGCAACTGCGTGAGAACCTGCCGGACTGGGTGTGCAAGGATCCGGAGCTGAGCGTCGAGCTGTTTTCCTCGGTGTTGTACCGCAACAAGGGCGCCTATCTGGTTGGACGCATCTACACCCGCGACGAGCAATGGCCGCTGGTGATCCCGCTGTTGCATCGAGAGGGGCGCGGGATTCAGATCGACGCGTTGATCACCGACGAAGCCGATGTATCGATTATCTTCTCGTTCACCCGTTCGTATTTCATGGTCGATGTACCGGTGCCGGCGGAGTTCATCGGCTTCCTGCGACGCATTCTGCCGGGCAAGCACATTGCCGAGTTGTACACCTCAATCGGCTTCTACAAGCACGGCAAATCCGAGTTTTACCGCGCGCTGATCAATCACCTGGCCAACACCGATGATCAGTTCATCATGGCGCCGGGTGTGCGCGGCATGGTCATGAGCGTGTTTACGCTGCCGGGCTTCAACACCGTGTTCAAGATCATCAAGGACCGTTTCTCGCCGTCGAAAAACGTCGACCGCGCCACGGTGATCGAGAAGTACCGACTGGTGAAAAGCGTCGACCGGGTAGGGCGCATGGCTGATACCCAGGAGTTCGCCGATTTCCGTTTTCCGCTGAGCAAGTTTGATCCGGCGTGCCTGGAGGAGCTGCTGGAGGTGGCGCCGTCGACGGTGTCGGTCGAGGGCGACACGGTGTTGATCCGTCACTGCTGGACCGAGCGGCGGATGACCCCGCTCAACCTCTATCTGGAAAACGCCAACGATGCGCAGGTGCGTGAGGCGCTGGAGGATTACGGCTTGGCGATCAAGCAACTGGCGGCGGCGAACATCTTTCCCGGTGACATGCTGCTGAAGAACTTTGGCGTCACTCGCCACGGGCGCGTGGTGTTTTATGACTACGACGAAATCTGCTTCCTGACCGAAGCCAACTTCCGCCACATCCCGCAACCGCGCACACCGGAGGATGAAATGGCCTCGGAGCCGTGGTATTCGATCGGGCCGCTGGATGTCTTTCCCGAGGAGTTTCCGCCGTTTCTGTTTGCCGATTCGGGGCAGCGCAAGTTGTTCGATCAGTTGCATGGCGAGTTGTATAACGCCGATTACTGGAAGGGCTTGCAGGAGGCGATTCGGGCGGGGAAGGTCATCGATGTTTTCCCGTATCGGCGTAAAGGTCTCGATAACGAGTAGCTCTTTTAAAAAAACACCCTCACCCCAGCCCTCCCGAAACGTCGGACCGCCCGTAGGGAGGGGGGGCCGACCGAGGTGTCTTGCGCCAAACACCGACCTGAAAGAGCTTGGCGATTGTGGATTCGGTGATGCGCGTTCAGGTCGGCGAAGCTGGCAAAGTTGACTCGGTCGGTCCCCTCTCCCTTTGGGAGAGGGCTAGGGTGAGGGCAGCAATCCCCCTGACACGCCACAAATCCGCCAAATCTGCGACAATCCGCCCCCTGCATAAATAGACGACCGAATTGCCTACCCGATGACCGACGAATCGCCCTCCATCGACAAACTGCTGAAGAACCTCGATCACGCCATGCTCGCCGACCGTCACCGGCTGCGGCGGCAGTTGCTTGAGCTGCGCAAGAAACCCGACGAGGCCAAACTGGCCCAATGGGTGACGCGCATGCAGGCGTCCTGCGATCAGGTACTGGCCCGCCGTGCCAGCCTGCCGGTGATTCGTTACGACGACAGTCTGCCGATTGCGGCCAAGCGCGACGAGATCAAGAAGGCGCTGGAAAAACACCAGGTGCTGATCATCGCCGGCGAAACCGGCTCGGGTAAAACCACCCAGTTGCCAAAAATCTGTCTGGAAATCGGTCGCGGCCAGCACGGTCTGATCGGCCACACCCAACCGCGTCGAATCGCTGCACGCAGCGTCGCCAGCCGGGTCGCCGAAGAACTCGCTACGCCACTTGGTGCGCTGGTCGGCTATCAGGTGCGTTTCGAGGATCAAAGCGATTCCAACACCCTGATCAAGCTGATGACCGACGGTATTCTGCTGGCGGAAACCCAGAACGATCGCTACCTCGAACGCTACGACACGATCATCGTCGACGAAGCCCACGAACGCAGCCTCAACATCGACTTCCTGCTCGGCTACCTGAAAACCCTGCTGCCGCGTCGCCCGGACCTGAAAGTCATCATCACTTCGGCGACCATCGATCTGGAGCGCTTCTCCAAGCACTTCGACGATGCGCCAATTGTCGAAGTCTCCGGCCGCACCTTCCCGGTGGACACCTGGTATCGCCCGCTGACCCTGGAGCAGGACGAAGAGGGCAACCGCGTCGAGGATGACCTGACGGTGGATCAAGCGATCCTCGCGACCCTTGACGAAATCGCCGCTTACGAGCGCAGCGAACGCCGCAGTCCGGGAGACGTGCTGGTATTCCTGCCCGGCGAGCGCGAGATTCGCGACGCCGCCGACATGCTGCGCAAGGCGCAACTCAAACACACGGAAATCCTGCCGCTGTACGCGCGCTTGTCGCCGGCCGAGCAGCAGCGGATTTTCCAGTCGCACCCGGGCCGTCGCGTGGTGCTGGCGACCAACGTTGCCGAGACCTCGTTGACTGTGCCGGGCATCCGTTACGTGATCGACAGCGGCACCGCGCGCATCAGCCGCTACAGCTACCGTGCCAAGGTCCAGCGTCTGCCGATCGAGGCGATTTCCCAAGCCAGCGCCAATCAGCGTAAAGGTCGCTGCGGTCGGGTCGAGCCGGGTATCTGCATTCGGTTGTACAGCGAAGAAGATTTTAACGGGCGCCCGGAATTCACCGATCCAGAGATTCTGCGCACCAACCTCGCTGCCGTGATTCTGCAGATGCTGCATCTGCGTCTCGGCGAGATCACCGCATTCCCGTTCATCGAGCCGCCGGATGGCAAGGCGATCAGCGACGGTTTCAACCTGCTGCAAGAACTCTCGGCGGTTGACCGCAACAGTCAGCTGACGCCACTCGGTCGCCAACTGGCGCGCCTGCCGGTCGACCCGCGCATGGGCCGTATGCTGCTTGAAGCAGCCAAGCTCGGCAGTTTGCAGGAAGTGCTGATCGTCGCCAGTGCGATGTCGATTCAAGACCCGCGCGAGCGGCCGCCGGAGCGTCAGCAAGCTGCCGATCAGGCCCACGCGCAATGGAAGGATACCGATTCGGACTTCGCCGGACTGGTCAATCTGTGGCGCGGTTTTGAAGAGCAGCGCCAGGCGCTGACTGCCAGCCCGTTGCGTAACTGGTGCCGGAAGAATTTCCTCAACTATCTGCGTCTGCGCGAGTGGCGCGACTCGCATCGGCAGTTGAGCCTGATCTGCCGCGACATGCAGCTGAGCCTCAACAAGGAGCCGGCGGATTACCCGAAACTGCACAAAGCGGTGCTGGTCGGGTTGCTTAGCCAGATCGGTCAGAAAACCGAGGATGGCGATTACCTCGGCGCGCGTCAGCGACGTTTCTGGATTCATCCGTCGTCGGGCATCGGCAAGAAGCGCCCGCAGTGGCTGATGACCGCCGAACTGGTGGAAACCACCAAGCTTTATGCACGCATGGTCGCCAAGATCGACGCCGACTGGATCGAGCCGCTGGCCGGGCACCTGATCAAGAAAAACCACTTCGAACCGCATTGGGAAAAGAAGCGCGGCCAGGTCGTGGCCTACGAGCAGATCACTCTGTTCGGGCTGATCGTGGTCGGCCGCCGGCCGGTGCATTACGGTCCGGTGGATCCCGTGGTTTCTCGCGAGTTGTTCATTCGCGAAGGCTTGGTGCGTGGCGAGATTCAATCGAAAGCCAAGTGCCTGACCGCCAACCAACAGTTGCTCGAACAGCTCGACGAACTGGAAGCCAAGGCCCGTCGTCGCGACATTCTCGCGGATGAAGAAACCCTGTACGCGTTCTACGACGCGCGGTTGCCGGCGGAGATTCACCAGACCGCGACCTTCGACAGTTGGTACCGCATCAACAGCCAGAAGAATCCGCAGTTGTTGATCATGCGCGAAGAAGACGTGCTGGCCCGCGAAGCCAGTGAAGTCACCGCGCGGGATTACCCGGACACGCTGCACATCGGCGATCTGGAACTGGCGCTGACTTATCACTTCGAGCCCAATCATCCGCGCGACGGCGTGACCCTGCGCGTGCCGGCCCCGCTGTTGCCGATGCTGCCACCGGAACGCCTGGAATGGCTGGTGCCGGGGATGATCGAGGCCAAGTGCATCGCCCTTGTGCGCAACCTGCCGAAGGCCTTGCGCAAGAACTTTGTGCCGGTGCCGGACTTCATCAAAGCCGCGCTGCAACGCATGACCTTTGCCGAGGGTTCGTTGCCGCAAGCGCTCGGTCGCGAACTGCTGCGCATGACTGGCGCGCGGGTCAGTGACGAGGCGTGGGCCGAAGCCGAGCAAGGCGTCGAGGGGCATCTGCGGATGAACCTGGAAATTGTCGACGGCCAAGGCAAATTCCTCGGCGAAGGTCGCGATCTGGCCGAGCTGACCGCACGGTTTGCCGAAGCCAGTCAGGCCGCGCTGGCGGTGCCGCAGAGTGCGAAAAGTCAGCAACCGGTGGAGGCCAAGGTCTTCGCGCCGGTCGCGGAGAAGACTCAGCAGAAGATCGCCGGGCTGTCGATGACGGTATATCCGGCGCTGGTTGAAGAGGGCGGCACGGTCAAGGAAGGGCGCTTCTCGACCCCGGCCGAGGCCGAATTCCAGCATCGTCGCGCCTTGCAGCGGTTGTTGATGCAGCAACTGGCGGAGCCGGCCAAGTTCCTGCGTGGCAAGTTGCCGGGGCAGACTGAGCTGGGCTTGCTCTATCGCGAGTTGGGCCGGGTTGATGCGCTGGTTGAAGATATTCTGCTGGCGAGCCTCGACAGCTGCATTCTCGAAGGCGAAGACCCGTTGCCCCGCGACGGCGCCGGTTTGGCGGCACTGGCCGAGCGCAAACGCGGCAACTGGACTGAACACGCCGAACGCGTGGCGCGCCTGACGCTGGAAATTCTCAAGCTGTGGCACAGCCTGCAAAAGCGCTTCAAGGGCAAGATCGATCTGGCCCAGGCTGTGGCGCTCAATGACATCAAGCAGCAAATCAACAGTCTGGTGTATCCGGGGTTTGTCCGCGAAACGCCGATGCAGTGGCTTAAGGAGTTGCCGCGTTACCTGAAAGCGGTCGAGCAGCGCTTCGAAAAGCTCGGCGCGCAGGTGCAGAAGGATCGCGTCTGGAGCGGCGAACTCGCCGGCCTCTGGGGGCAATACCAGACTCGCGCGGCGAAACATGCTCAGGAAGGCAAACGCGATCCGCAGCTTGAGCTGTATCGCTGGTGGCTGGAGGAATACCGGGTGTCGCTGTTCGCCCAGCAGTTGGGGACGAAAGTACCGATTTCCGACAAACGCCTGAACAAGCAGTGGACCCAGGTCGAGCCCTGACCTAGAGGCATATGCAGTCCCTTGTAGGAGTGAGCCTGCTCGCGATTGCGGTGTGTCAGTCACCTTGCCACTGGCAGACAGACCGCAATCCTGAGCAGGCTCGCTCCCACATTGGGATTTGGGTTGTGCTTGAGAAAGGCGCCAAAACCCCGCGTTTATGGCAAACTTCGCCACCATAAACGCCGGTTTCGCGACCCAGAGCCTTCGCCCGGTTCGCGCGACGGAATAAAGCGATGCCAGGTTTGCGTCCCCCGGATGGGAATAGACCCTTTGTGTGTTGGTACGACGGTTCCAGCACTTTCTGCCTGAACAGATTAGAGAAACGACCATGCATAACGTCGTCATCAGCGGCACCGGCCTGTACACCCCGGCCAACAGCATCTCCAATGAAGAGCTGGTGCAGTCTTTCAACGCCTACGTCGCCCAGTTCAACGCCGACAACGCCGAGGCCATTGCCCGCGGCGAAGTCCAGGCCCTGACCGAATCCAGCGCCGCGTTCATCGAAAAAGCTTCAGGCATCAAGAGCCGCTTTGTCATGGACAAGGACGGCATCCTCGATCCGCAACGCATGGCCCCGCGTCTGCCGGAGCGTTCCAACGACGAATGGTCGGTGCTTTGCCAGATGGCTATCGGCGCTGCCGAACAGGCCCTGCAACGTGCCGGCAAAACTGCTGCCGACATCGACGGCGTGATCGTTGCCTGTTCCAACCTGCAGCGCGCCTACCCGGCCATCGCCATCGAAGTCCAGGAAGCCCTGGGCATTCAGGGTTTCGGTTTCGACATGAACGTGGCCTGCTCCTCGGCGACTTTCGGCATCCAGGCCGCCGCCAACAGCGTGCAACTGGGCCAGGCCCGGGCGATCCTGATGGTCAACCCGGAAGTCTGCACCGGTCACCTGAACTTCCGTGACCGCGACAGCCACTTCATCTTCGGCGATGCGGCGACTGCAGTGATCATCGAGCGCGCTGAGACCGCGACGTCCAAACACCAGTTCGATGTGGTCAGCACCAAGCTGCTGACCAAGTTCTCCAACAACATCCGCAACAACTTCGGTTTCCTCAACCGCGCGGCGGAAGAGGGCATTGGTGCCCGCGACAAACTGTTCGTGCAGGAAGGCCGCAAGGTGTTCAAGGATGTCTGCCCGATGGTTGCCGAGCTGATCGGCGAACATCTGCAAGAGAACCAGCTCAACGTCGGCGACGTGAAGCGCTTCTGGCTGCACCAGGCCAACCTGAGCATGAATCACCTGATCGTGCGCAAGTTGCTGGGTCGCGAAGCCACTGAAGAAGAAGCCCCGGTGATTCTCGACACCTACGCCAACACCAGCTCGGCGGGTTCTGTGATTGCTTTCCACAAGTATCAGGATGATCTGGCTGCCGGTTCGCTGGCGGTGTTGAGTTCGTTCGGTGCAGGCTATTCGATCGGTAGCGTGATTCTGCGCAAGCGTTGAAAATCGGTTTAATTTCCACCTGATCGCGCCGACCTTTCCTACATCCGAATCGGCTCAAACGCTGTAATTTTTCGGAAATGGCGGCAGGTGAAGACCTGCCGCTATCATTTTCGGAATCGGCACAAGGAGATTTTTGGATGGCGGCTGACGACACCCAACTGCTTGCGCGCCTGCTGGCGGGTGAGCAAAAGGCTTTCAAGGAACTGGTGACGACGTATCAGAGCGCTATGCGCGCCGTGGCGTATGCGATTGTCGGCCAGCGTCATGTCGAAGAAGTGGTGCAGGACGCCTGGTTGTCGGTGGTGCGCCACATCGCCAGCTTCGAAGGCCGCTCCAGTCTCAAGACCTGGCTGTTGACCATCACGGCCAACTCGGCCAAAAGCCGTTATAAACAAAATCGCCGGGAAGTGTTGATGGATGATCTGCCGTCACCCCATGGCACGATCGACGATGACCGCTTTTCTCCCGGTGACGGCCATTGGCTGGTTGCCCCGTTCGCCTGGCATCAGGACACCCCGGAAGCCTTGCTGACCGAAGGTGAATTGCGTGACTGTCTGGAGCACACTCTGCTGAACCTGTCGGAACTGCAAAGCAGCGTTTTGTTGTTGCGCGAACGCCAAGGGCTGGAGCTGGAGGAGATCTGTAATCTTCTGGAGATCTCGCTCTCCAATGTCCGTGTGCTGCTGCATCGTGCGCGGCTGAAAGTCTTCGCGACCGTGGAGCATTTTGAGGAGACAGGGGAATGCTGACCTGTAAGGAACAAGTGGCGCGCTCCAGCGATTATCTCGATGGCCAATTGAGCTTTCGTGAAAAACTGATGGTGCGCCATCACCTGATGTTTTGCCCGAACTGTCGGCGTTTCATTCGTCAGATGCGTTTGATGCAAGCGACCTTGAAGGCGATGCCGGAGAAACCGGAAGAGGGTGTGGACGCGCTGGCTGAGCGTCTGGCTACGCAGAGGCGGGACGATAGCCCGTAAAAACACAGCCCGGTGCAGCGCCAGCGAACGGATGATGGGGATCGCTGTAACTGCACCGGGCTGCAGGAAAATCAGCTTCGATCGGCAAATCGCAAGGGGAGCTGTGACTTGCGGCTTGTCGCTCGAAGCTTGTAGCTGTTTTCTTAGAACTTGGCTTCCGCGTCCAGCTGCAAGGTGTTGGCGTCAGCGTCACGCTGGGTACGGCTGGCGAAGTCAGCCTTGGTCAGGAAGTACGTGGCACCGATAGCGAAGTTCTTGTCGATGTCGTAACCGACCTTGAACTTGTGGCCACGGGAACCGGTGGTGCCGTTGGCGAAATCGGAGTCGGTGAAAGCGCCGACTACGGCGTTGCGCTGCACGTCACGATAGTTGTAATCGAGGTTCAGGCCGAAGACTTTCGACTTGGCACCCAACAGCCACGCAGTGTCCTGATCGGTCACGGCATCGTTGTTCTTCACGTACTGACCGTAGAACGACAATGGCATCGGCAGGCCGCCGATGTCGACCTGGCTGAAGCCTTCATACAGACGGAATTCGTTGTTGGCCGAGTTGCCGTTGACCGCCAGTGCGCACGGAGTGGACGTGCCGGTGCAGCGGCTGTCTTCGTCGTTCTGGTAGGCATAGACACTACCGCCCAGAGTCACTTTCAAGTTGTCAGTGATGTTGAAGCGGCTACCCAACTGGCCGGCGGTCAGACGCAGGTCGTGACGGAATTGCACGCCATCGCCGTCAACGTTGTCCTTGAGGTTGTAGTTACCCAGGCTGCCGAACAGTTCGGCGCTGCTGCCCAACGGGTATTTGTAGGTAACGGCCAGACCTTCCGGGTTGATGTCGCTATCCCAGATCACGTCGCCCATGCTGACCCACGGCTGGAGCATCTTGCCGCCGATGATGTGCAGGTTCTTGATCTGGTCAGGGTGGTAGTCGATGTAGCCCAGATCCAGCCAGATCTGCTTCTTGTCGAAGTAGTTGTCCTGGTCCTGGTTGGTCGAACGGGCATCATCGCCGCCGCCGGTGGCGATACGGATACCGGTGTCGACTTGGGGGTTGATCTCGGTGTAGGCACCCAGACGGGCGCGGATGCGCTGACGGTCCTTGTCGCGGCCACCGTTGTTCGGTTCGCCGTCGATCTTGATGGTCTCCTGACGGATACGCACATCGCCCTTGAATTGGGTCTTGGCTGCCCAGGCGAGTTTCTGGTCGAAGACGCTTTGTTCGTTGGTTTTCTTCGCAACAGCGGCGACTTGTTCGTTGGTCTCTTGCTGCGCCTGCTGCGCGATTTGCTGAGCCTTCTGATCCTTGGCCAGTTCAGTTTGCAGTTCGATGTACTGCGCCTGGGAAATGGAACCGTTAGCCTTGAGCATGTCGAGCAGTTTGGCGTCGACTGCAGCACTGGCCGGAACACTCATGGCCAGCAACAAGCCACCGCACAGGGCCGCCGCAGTTTTCGTGGAAGCAAGACGCATAGCAATCTCCGAAGATGAGAGGGGATGGCACAACCATCCGGGGCACAACCGACGATTCGAGCGTCGGAAAACAGTGTCCGGGTAGAACCCGGCGCTCTAAAAACAGGCGCCAGTATCGCGATGGTTTATGACAGAGCAGTGGCACAGTGATGGCAGGTTGATGACGATATCGATTTGTCCTGAACTATTGATCTAGAGCGCTGTCGGCCGATTGCGGGTGTGCAATGCCACGCAATCGGCGATACTCGCCGGGCGCTGAAGTCTTGTTGTGGAGAGCTGTCGATGCCGTTGCAATGCCTGCAAAACCTGTCGCAAATCGCTCCGGCAACCTGGGATGCGCTGGTGCCTGAAAGCCAGCCATTTCTGCGCCACGCTTTTCTCAGTGCACTGGAAGACAGTGGCAGCGTTGGCCCTCACACCGGCTGGCAACCTGAGCATTTGCTGCATATTGAAGATGATCGACTGATCGCCGCACTGCCCAGTTATCGCAAGTGGCATTCCTACGGCGAGTACGTGTTCGATCATGGCTGGGCCGACGCCTGCGCCCGCGCCGGCATCGATTACTACCCCAAGCTGTTGAGCGCCGTGCCGTTCAGCCCGGTCAGCGGCCCGCGCTTGTTGGCGGCCAATGTCGAAGACGGTTTCGAGCTGCTCAAGAGCCTGCCCGGTTACCTGGAAATCGAAGGGCTTTCCAGCGCGCACATCAACTTCACGGATCCTTTCACCGACGCTGCAATGGCCGAGCAACCAGGCTGGCTGCAACGTATTGGCTGTCAATATCACTGGCAGAATCGCGGGTATCGCGACTTTCAGGATTTCCTCGACGTACTCAGTTCGCGCAAGCGCAAACAGATGCGCAAGGAACGCGAGCAAGTGGCGGGGCAGGGCTTTGCGTTTGAATGGCTGGAGGGGCGCGAGCTGGACGAGGCGCAGTGGGATTTTGTCTACGCTTGTTACGCCAACACCTATGCGGTGCGGCGCCAGACGCCGTATCTGACGCGGGAGTTTTTCAGTCTGCTGGCCGAACGGATGCCCGAGGCGATTCGCGTGGTACTGGCCAAACAAGGCTCACGGCCGGTGGCGATGGCCTTCAGTCTGGTCGGTGGCGACAGTTTCTACGGGCGCTATTGGGGCTGTCTGGCAGAGTTTGATCGACTGCACTTTGAGACCTGTTTTTATCAGGGCATGGATTACGCGATCGCGCAGGGTTATCAGCGTTTCGATGCTGGCGCTCAGGGCGAGCACAAGTTGATTCGTGGCTTCGAGCCGGTGATCACCCATTCATGGCATTACTTGCGTCATCCGGGGTTGAAAGCGGCGGTTAAGGATTTCCTGAAACAGGAACGCGCCGGCGTCCTCGCTTATGCCGAAGAAGCGAAAACCGCGTTGCCTTATCGCCAAACCTAGATCCCTTGTGGGAGCGAGCTTGCTCGCGAAAGCGGTGTTGCAGTGACATGGATATCAGCTGACACACCGCCTTCGCGAGCAAGCTCGCTCCCACATTTGTTTTGTGTATGCCTTGGCTACTCTTCTTTGCCCAACCAGCGATAGATCCCGCCACCGACCACCGCGCCAATCAACGGTGCGACCCAGAACATCCATAACTGCGCAATTGCCCAGCCGCCGACCATCAGTGCCGGTCCCGTGCTACGGGCCGGGTTCACCGAGGTGTTGGTGACGGGAATCGAGATCAGGTGAATCAGCGTCAGGCCCAGGCCGATGGCGATCGGTGCCAGCCCCGGTGGTGCGCGTCTATCGGTCGCGCCCAGAATGATGATCACGAACATCGCCGTCATCACCAGCTCGGTCACAAACCCTGCCGCCATGGAATACTTCCCCGGCGAATGCTCACCATAACCATTGGAAGCGAGGCCTGCAGCGATATCGAAACCCTCCTTGCCGCTGGCGATATGCGCGATCAGCGCCGCCGCGAGAATCGCGCCAAGCACCTGCGCGATGATGTAGGCGGGCAACTCTTTGGCCGGAAAC
Source organism: Pseudomonas sp. P4_D7 (assembly GCF_056401755.1). Taxonomy (NCBI): domain Bacteria; kingdom Pseudomonadati; phylum Pseudomonadota; class Gammaproteobacteria; order Pseudomonadales; family Pseudomonadaceae; genus Pseudomonas; species Pseudomonas sp. P4_D7. Next base: position 30,584 of record NZ_JBFUIR010000049.1, read on the forward strand.
CGACCGCCGACGAACAGACCGACCGACACGGCCGGGTTTAGGTGACATCCGCTGATGTGACCGATGGCGAATGCCATGGTCAGCACCGTCAGACCAAACGCCAGGGCCACCCCCAGCACCCCGATTCCCAACGGTGAAGACGCGGCGATCACCGCGCTGCCGCAACCACCCAATACTAACCAGAACGTACCCAACAACTCAGTGACTGAACGTTTGAACAGAGACATGAGAGGCGTCCTTGATAGCCCTGCTATCGAGACTGCATCGAGTTGTGCATCCCTGCAGATTTACGACAGGTTTCGTACCGAAACCTTGGCTGAGTACAGCAGGCTTTCTGCGGATTTCCAGCAGCCACAAAAAAACCGCCAGCGCCCTTGGTTTGCGGGCTGTGGCGGCCTTGTGAGCTGTTGCATGTCCATTGTGGGAGCGAGCTTGCTCGCGAAAGCGGTGGATCAGCAACGCAAGTGGCGACTGATACGACGCTTTCGCGAGCAAGCTCGCTCCCACAGGGAAGTCCAGTGCATCAATCTATGCCGACAAACCCTCCGGTCTGGTGCGCCCAAAGTCGTGCATACAAACCGCGATGGGCCAACAGCTCGGCATGGGTGCCGCTCTCGGCAATCTTGCCGTTCTCCAGCACCACCAGCCGATCCATACGGGCAATGGTCGAGAGTCGGTGCGCAATCGCGATGACAGTTTTGCCCTGCATCAGGGTTTCCAGGCTTTCCTGGATCGCCGCCTCGACTTCCGAATCCAGTGCCGAGGTCGCTTCGTCCATGATCAGGATCGGCGCGTCCTTGAGCAACACTCGCGCAATCGCGATGCGCTGGCGTTGGCCGCCGGACAGTTTCACCCCGCGCTCACCGACGTGCGCGTCAAACCCGGTGCGCCCTTCGGCGTCCGACAGCAGCGGAATGAACTCATCGGCGCGCGCTTTGTGCACCGCGTCCCATAACTCGGCATCGGTCGCATCCGGTTTGCCGTACAGCAAGTTGTCGCGGATCGAACGGTGTAGCAGCGAGGTGTCCTGGGTGATCATGCCGATCCGTGCACGCAGGCTTTCCTGACCGACTTCGGCGATGTTCTGGCCATCAATCAGAATCCGCCCACCCTCGACGTCGTACAGGCGCAGCAATAGATTGACCAGCGTCGATTTGCCGGCGCCGGATGGCCCGATCAAACCGATTTTCTCACCCGGTTTGATGTTCAGATTGAGATCGCCGATGATCCCGCGCTTCTTGCCGTAGTGAAAATCCACGTGCTCGAAACGCACTTCGCCACGGGCCACGTCCAGCGGTTTGGCTTGCTCGTGATCGGTGACGCTGACCGGTTGCGAAATGGTCTGTAAGCCGTCCTGGACCATGCCGATGTTTTCGAAAATGCCGGTGACCACCCACATGATCCAGCCGGACATGTTGACGATGCGAATCACCAGACCGGTGGCCAGGGCAATCGCCCCGACAGTGATCAGCGACTGCGTCCACAGCCACAAGGCCAGGCCTGTGGTGCCGACGATCAACAGGCCGTTCATGGTGGTAATGGCGATGTCCATGCTGGTCACAACGCGGCCTGCCAGTTGGGCTTTTTCGGTTTGTTCTTCGATTGCTTCGCGGGCGTATTGCTGCTCGTAATTGGTATGGGCGAACAACTTCAGGGTGGCGATATTGGTGTAACCATCGACGATCCGCCCCATCAGTTTGGAGCGTGCATCGGAGGACACCACCGAGCGCTCCTTGACCCGCGGCACGAAGTAACAGAGCGCGCCAATGTAAGCGGCGATCCACGTCAGCAACGGAATCATCAGGCGCCAGTCCGCCTCGGCGAACAGCACCAGCGAGCTGATCGCGTAGATCAGCACATGCCACAACGCATCCACTGCTTGCACCGCAGAGTCACGTAGCGAGTTGCCCGTCTGCATGATGCGTTGGGCGATACGACCAGCGAAGTCATTCTGGAAAAAGTTAAGGCTCTGCTTGAGCACGTAGCTGTGGTTCTGCCAGCGGATCATGCTGGTCATGCTCGGGCTCAGGGTCTGGTGCACCAGCAGGTCGTGCAGGCCGACAAAGACCGGGCGCAAGATCAGCGCGACCACGGCCATCCAGGCCAATTCCAGGCCATGCTCCTGAAAGAAATTCGGATTCGGTGCACCTTGGGCGAGGTCAATGATGCGACTGAGGTAGCTGAACAACGCCACTTCGATCAAGGCGCCGAACAGTCCGACGGTGAGCAGGGCGGCAAAACTCGGCCAGACCTGCTTCAGGTAATAGGTGTAGAAGGGCAGCACGCGATCCGGCGGGGATGCCGTGGGGGCGTCGCGGAACACGTCGATCAGTTGTTCGAAACGGCGATAGAGCATCAGATAACCGCCCGGGGAACGGGCTCTCCTTTTATCGGTGTGAGCGGCGCGCGGGATCAGGCCAGCGCCGCTCGATACGCCCTGTACAGCTTAGTCGATGACTTTGGCCGACTTGATGAAGACAGGGTCGGAAGGCACATTTTGCATGCCTTGTTTGGTGGTGGTCGGCGAGTTGACGATGATGTCGACCACGTCCATGCCTTTGACCACTTTGCCGAATACTGCGTAGCCATCGCCCTGGTCGAGGAAGTCGTTGTCCTTGACGTTGATGAAGAACTGGCTGGTCGCCGAATCAGGTACGGAAGTGCGAGCCATGGACAAGGTGCCACGAACGTTAGCCAGACCGTTTTTGTGTTCGTTCTTGATTGGAGCCTTGGTTTCTTTCTGCTGCATCTGTTGAGTGAAACCACCGCCCTGGACCATAAAGCCCGGGATCACACGGTGGAAAATCGTGTTGTTGTAGAAGCCGCTGTTGACGTAATCGAGAAAGTTCTTGGTGCTGATCGGTGCCTTGACCGGATCCAGTTCGATTTCGATCTGGCCGTTGGTGGTGTCCAGCAGCACATGCGGTGCCTTGGTTGGCGTGGCAGCCATCAGGTTGGCGGCAAACAGCACAGTACCAGCGGCGAGGGCGAGTTTTTTCAACATGGGTCAGTGATCCTGAGATTGAATATCGGCTGCGGCGAGGAACTCCAGCAGCGTTTGATTGAAACGTTCGGGTTGATCGAGCGGGGTGGCGTGGCGCGAATCGGCGATCACCACCAGCCGCGCATTCGGCAGCAGTTTTACATAGGTTTCTTTCAGTGCCACCGGTGTGTAGTCACGGTCGGCGCTGATGACGAGCGTTGGACAGGACACTCGGGAAAGTCGTTCCTGAACGCCCCAGCCAACAATCGCATCGAAGCTGGCGAGATAAGCACGTTTGTCGTTTTTTGCCCAGCGTTCGGCCATTTTCTGTCGCAGATCCGCCTGTTCCGGTTTCGGAAAAAGTTTACCGCCGAGGGCTTTGCCGATGGTCGAAAGGCTGAGTACGCGCATCAGGCTCCAGCGTTTGAACCACTGCCAGTAGTCGTCGCGGCTGCGGATTTTGACCTCGGGCGCACTGTTGACGATGGTCAGGCTCTTGAGCATTTGCGGATGATCGACGCCGAACTGGAAGCCGATCATGCCGCCCATCGACAGCCCGACGTAATGCACCGGGCCGAGGTTCAAGTGCTCGATCAACGCCAGCAGGTCGTTGCTGAAACCGGCGATGCTGTAGCGCTCGCGCGGTTTGTCCGAACGCCCGTGGCCCCGAACATCCGGGACGATCACCCGATAGTGCGCGGCCAGCGCCGGGATCTGCATTTCCCAATCCAGCGTGCTCGAACCGAGCCCGTGAACCAGCAGCAACGGCGCACCGTGGCCATATTCCTCGTAGTGCAGGTTGCAACCTTCGTGCTCGAAATACGCCATCGGTGAACTCCGTGTCAGGCTTGTTCAGGGGCGGCGAACGGGGCGTCCAGCGGCAAAGTGTCGAAGGTGCGCAGCAGTTCGATGAGGATTTGCGTGGCCGGGCCCAAGGGTTTGTCCTTGTTCGAATACAGATAGAAGCTGGAGTTGCGGTTGCCGCCCCTGTCCAACGGTAGCAGCTTGAGCGTGCCATCCTTCAGCTCTCGTTCAATCATGTGGCGAGGCAGCCAGGCAAAACCGAGGCCGCTACTGACGAACGTCGCCGCTGTGGCGAGGCTGCCAACGGTCCAGCGCTGTTCGGCGCCGAGCCAGCCGACATCCCGTGGTTGCTGGCGGCCGGAGTCGCGGATCACCACTTGCATCTGGGTTTCCAGATCCTGAAAGCTCAGCTCACGGTTGAGCCGGTGCAGCGGGTGATCGGGGTGGGCGACGGCGACAAACTCTACGTCGCTCAATTCCGCGCCGAGGTAACCGGGAATGCTCAGGCCAGTAATGGCCAGATCGGCCACGCCTTCGAGCAGCACCTCCTCGACACCCGACAATACTTCCTCACGCAGACGCACGCGGCAGCCACGACTCTGCGGCATGAACGCGGTCAGCGCGCGGACGATGCGTGCGCTTGGATAGGCTGCATCGACCACCAGCCGCACTTCGGCTTCCCAACCTTGCTCCATGTGATGGGCGAGGTCTTCCAGTTGACTGGCCTGTTTCACCAGTTGCCGCGAGCGGCGCAGCAACACACCGCCGGCTTCGGTGAGCACGGCTTTACGCCCGTCGATGCGCAGCAACGGCACGCCGAGCTGGTCCTGCATGCGGGCGACGGTGTAACTCACCGACGATTGCGAACGGTGCAGGGCCTCGGCGGCCTGGGCGAATCCGCCGTGGTCGACCACGGCCTGCAATGTTCGCCATTGATCAAGGGTCACGCGGGGCGCTTTCATCAATAGCTCCTCTTGTCCTAAGCTGGCCGTCCCTCATGGAGACTGCCGAATGAAAAAATTCTGTTGTGTGCTGCTGGCGCTGCTGCCGCTGACCGCTTTTGCTTATCCGATCGATGTGCAGAAGGATCTCAACGGCATGAAGATCGATTACGAGACCTTCGATACCGATAACGACATCGGCTCGATTCGGGTGGCCAACTACGGTGATGTCGACGCAGTGTGCAAGGCCGTCTTCACCAATGGACCCGAGGCGCCGCGCACCCGCAACATCGAAGTGGCAGCCGGCAAACATAAAAACGCCACGGCCAAGTTCACCCGCGAGATCATCAAGCTGCGCATCAAACTGACCTGCACCCCGAAATAACGGTCGATCCCTTGTAGGAGTGAGCCTGCTCGCGATAGCGGTGTGTCAGATGTGTGTCAGCATCTAAACGAATTATTCGATGCTTTGCAGCAATTATTTGCGCTTTTTCATCGATTCGACTCTGTTTAACCTTCACTCCATCGACCTACAACATTCTCGGATGGAGGCTACACACCATGTCCCGCGTTCTGATCATCGAAAGCAGCGCCCGCCAGCAAGACTCGGTTTCCCGTCAACTGACCCAGACTTTCATCAGTCAGTGGAAAGCAGCGCATCCCAACGATCAGATCACTGTGCGTGACCTCGCCGTGAACCCGGTGCCACACCTGGACAGCAATCTGTTGGGTGGCTGGATGAAGCCTGCCGATCAGCGCAACGCCAACGAGCAATCGTCGCTGGATCGTTCCAACGAATTGACCGATGAGTTGCTCGCCGCCGACGTACTGGTGATGGCCGCGCCGATGTACAACTTCGCCATCCCGAGCACCCTCAAGGCCTGGCTCGACCACGTGCTGCGTGCCGGCGTGACCTTCAAGTACACCGAAACCGGCCCCCAAGGCCTGCTCAGCGGCAAACGTGCCTACGTGCTCACCGCTCGCGGCGGCATCTACGCCGGCGGCCCGGCCGACCATCAGGAACCGTACCTGCGTCAGGTCATGGGCTTCATCGGCATCAACGACGTGACGTTCATTCACGCCGAGGGCATGAACCTCGGTGGCGACTTTCAGGAGAAGGGCCTGAATCAGGCCAATGCCAAGCTGTCCCAGGTCGCTTGATAGGTTAATCCCCAGATAATCGCCGATTGTTTAAGTGACCTGGCGCAACCCCTTCAAGGCTCTACGCGCATCGAACCTCCCTTTGCACTTGTTGCTCCTGAGTGCTGTAGCCCGATTGAACGCATTAGCGAGATCGGGCTTTTTTTTGTCTGCGATTTGATGAACAACGCAATTTCCCTTGTAGGAGTGAGCCTGCTCGCGATAGCGGTGTGTCAGTCAATGCTGATGTGTCTGAACAACCGCCATCGCGAGCAGGCTCACTCCTACAGGGGATTTGTGTTGTTCGAGGGTTCGCGGTCTGGCGCAAAAACCGCTATCGTCGCCGCCATTCAAATTAGGGGCGAGCATGGGCTATCTACTTTTTGTCACGCTGATCCAGGCGTTTTCCTTCAGTCTGATCGGCGAATACCTGGCCGGTCACGTTGACAGTTATTTCGCGGTGCTGGTGCGCGTCGTGCTGGCCGGGCTGGTGTTCATTCCGTTGACCCGCTGGCGCTCGGTCGAACCTTCGTTCATGCGCGGCATGCTGATGATCGGCGCCTTGCAGTTTGGCGTAACTTACGTCTGCCTCTACCTGAGCTTCCGCGTGCTGACGGTGCCGGAAGTGTTGCTGTTCACCATCCTCACGCCGCTGCACGTGACGTTGATCGAAGACGCCCTGAACCGGCGCTTCAATCCGTGGGCGCTGATTGCCGCGCTGGTCGCGGTGGGCGGGGCGGCGGTGATTCGTTTCGACAGCATCAGCCCGGACTTCTTCATGGGCTTCCTGCTGCTGCAACTGGCCAACTTCACCTACGCCGCCGGGCAGGTGATGTACAAGCATCTGGTGGCGAAACACCCGAGCGATCTACCGCACTATCGGCGTTTCGGCTTCTTCTACCTCGGCGCGTTGGCGGTGGTGTTGCCGGCATTCCTGATGTTCGGCAAAGCCAATTTCCTCCCGGAAGCGCCGTTGCAGTGGGGCGTGTTGCTGTTCCTCGGCCTGGTCTCGACCGCGTTGGGCATGTACTGGTGGAACAAGGGCGCGTGCATGGTCAACGGCGGCACGTTGGCGGTGATGAACAACCTGCATGTGCCGGTGGGGTTGCTGCTGAATCTGCTGATCTGGAATCAGCATGAGGAACTTGGAAGATTGTTCCTCGGTGGCAGCGTCATCCTTGCCGCCGTATGGATCAGCCGACTGGGCATCCGAAAAAAAACGGTCGCTGCATAACCCCTGTGGGAGCGAGCCTGCTCGCGAAGGCGCTGGGTCAGATAAGTATGGGTCGACTGACACATTGCATTCGCGAGCAGGCTCGCTCCCACATTTGATCTTTGGGTTACATGAGGTGTTTCTGTGGTTCGGGAATGCTCGCCGCGCCGAGCACCGCCGGCAGCAGGCCAGAGCGCAAATCCCCACCACTCGGCTGTTGATACAGACTCAGCCCGAACTCCGGCAACACCGCCAGCAGATAATCGAAAATATCGCCCTGAATCCGCTCGTAATCGGCCCACACCGTGGTGCGGGTGAAGCAGTAAATCTCCAGCGGAATACCCTGCGCCGTGGTCTGCATCTGCCGCACCATGCAGGTCATGTTCGGCTGAATCTCCGGATGACTCTTCAGATACGCCAGTGCATAGGCGCGAAACGTGCCGATGTTGGTCATGCGCCGGCGGTTGGCCGACATCGCCGCGACATTGCCCTGCGCCTCGTTCCATGCCTTGAGCTCGGCTTTTTTGCGGCTCATGTAGTCGGTGAGCAGGTGCACCTGGGAGAGCTTTTCCTCTTCGTCATCGCGGATGAAACGCACACCGCTGGCGTCGATGAACAGGCTGCGCTTGATCCGCCGCCCGCCGGACTGCTGCATGCCGCGCCAGTTCTTGAACGACTCGGACATCAGCCGCCAGGTCGGGATCGAAACGATGGTCTTGTCGAAGTTCTGCACCTTGACCGTGTGCAGGGTGATGTCGACCACATCGCCGTCGGCGCCGACTTGTGGCATCTCGATCCAGTCACCCACGCGCAACATGTCGTTGCTGGTCAACTGCACACTGGCGACAAACGACAGCAGGGTGTCCTTGTAGACCAACAGAATCACCGCCGACATTGCACCCAGACCGGAGAGCAGCAACAGCGGCGAACGGTCGATCAATGTGGCGACGATGATGATCGCGCCGAATACGTACAAGACCATTTTTGCCAGTTGCACGTAGCCTTTGATCGAACGTGTACGCGCATGTTCGGTACGCGCATAGATGTCGAGCAGGGCATTGAGCAGAGCGCTGACCGAGAGCAGCAGGAACAGAATGGTGAACGACAACGCGACGTTGCCGAGAAAGGTCATCGCGGTTTTGTTCAGTTCCGGCACCAGATGCAGGCCGAACTGGATGACCAGCGATGGCGTCATCTGCGCCACACGCTGAAACACCTTGTTATGGCGAAAGTCATTGATCCAGTGCAACGCCGGCTGGCGTCCGAGCATGCGGCTGGCGTGCAGGATCAGGTAACGCGCCACTCGTCCGAGCACCAGTGCGATGACCAATAGCACGGTCAGTGCGAGGCCAGCCTGCAAGAACGGATGCTGTTCGAGGGTGCCCCAGAGGTCTTGGGCGTTGTGCCAGAGCTGTTTGAAATCCATATGAGCAACGATTCTTCTGTAAGACGCGATGGGCGATTAGAGCATTTAAGACGCCGTGTATTACCGTTGAAGACAAATCGAGCAACAAAAAAGCCACTGATTACGTCCGTTTGTATAAAGAAACTCGGCCTGAGCGCTCGAAACCGGTAACCTATGCAGCTGTTTTTTTGCATATCTTCGAGGTAGCACCCGTGTTTTCCCAATTCGCCCTGCACGAACGCCTGCTTAAAGCTGTGGCCGAGCTGAAATTTGTCGAGCCAACGCCTGTGCAAGCCGCGGCCATCCCGCTGGCGCTCCAAGGGCGTGATCTGCGGGTGACGGCGCAAACCGGTAGCGGCAAAACCGCCGCTTTCGTACTGCCAATCCTCAATCGCCTGATCGGCCCGGCCAAGGTTCGCGTCAGCATCAAGACGCTGATCCTGCTGCCGACTCGCGAGCTGGCCCAGCAGACGCTGAAGGAAGTTGAGCGCTTTTCGCAGTTCACTTTCATCAAGTCCGGCCTGATCACCGGCGGTGAAGACTTCAAGGTCCAGGCCGCGATGCTGCGCAAAGTGCCGGACATCCTCATCGGCACCCCGGGCCGGATGATCGAGCAACTCAACGCCGGCAACCTCGACCTCAAAGAAGTCGAAGTGCTGGTGCTCGACGAAGCTGACCGCATGCTCGACATGGGCTTCGCCGAAGACGTACAGCGTCTGGTTGACGAATGCCCGAACCGTCAGCAGACCATGCTGTTCTCGGCCACCACCGGTGGTTCCGGCCTGCGCGAGATGATCGGCAAGGTACTGAACAACCCTGAGCACTTGCAGCTCAACGCGGTCAGCCAGCTGAACTCGACCACCCGTCAGCAGATCATCACCGCCGACCACAATCAGCACAAAGAGCAGATTGTGAACTGGCTGCTGGCCAACGAGACCTACCAGAAGGCCATCGTCTTCACCAACACCCGCGCCATGGCCGACCGCATCTACGGCCGCCTCGTGGCTCAGGAATACAAAGCGTTCGTGTTGCACGGCGAGAAAGACCAGAAGGATCGCAAACTGGCGATCGACCGTCTGAAGCAGGGCGGCGTGAAGATTCTGGTCGCCACCGACGTCGCGGCCCGTGGTCTGGACGTTGATGGCCTGGATCTGGTGATCAACTTCGACATGCCACGCAGCGGCGACGAATACGTGCACCGCATCGGCCGTACCGGTCGTGCCGGCAACGACGGTCTGGCGATCTCGTTGATCTGCCACGGCGACTGGAACCTGATGTCGAGCATCGAGCGCTACCTGAAGCAGAGCTTCGAGCGCCGCACCATCAAGGAAGTCAAAGGCACCTACGGCGGACCGAAAAAGGTCAAGGCCTCGGGCAAAGCCGTTGGTGTGAAGAAGAAAAAGACCGACGCCAAGGGTGACAAGAAGAAAACTGCCGCCAAGACGCCGACCAAGCGCAAGAGCGTCAATCGTCCGAAGCCTGACTCGTTGGTGAGCAGCGACGGCATGGCACCGCTCAAGCGTCGCAAGCCAGCAGAGCCTGCGGCTGAGTAAGGCGTTTCAAGCGTGCATAAAAAACCCGGACAGTGTCCGGGTTTTTTTCGTCCATCAGTTGCCGAGCTGACCACTGGTGTCGGCATCAAAGCGCCGTTTGGCTTGATCGGCCGCCGGCTTCAATGCTGCGAGCAAGGCTGCCTCGCTGTACAACCGCGTGACCGCCAGCTCCTTCGGCGTCGGCTCGATCGGGATCAGCACGTCCTCACCGTCGGCGTGCAGCCAGATTGCGACAACGTGCAGTGCCGAGACAAACAGCACGCGCAGCTCAACGGTTTTACCCTGCAATTGCGGCGCTTGTTCCGCCAGTTTCAGCGCAGCCACCGTAGCGGCGGCGTGATCGCCGTGGTTCAACGAGGCGAATTCGACATGCCCGCGCACCTCGGCCAGTTGCGCATCGGCAATCGTCACGCCGTCGGCAAACACCAGGTAATGCCAGTCGCCGATTCGTGCGTCTTTCAGACCTTTGCCGTGGCTCAGGTCTTCCAGATTCAGTGAGTAGCCGCGATAGGCCTCACTGAGGCTGATCTTCGCAGGTGCTGCATTGGCGAACTGGCGATTGGCGCCAAAGCCTTGGGTTTGCAGTGCCGCTTGCAGCGCCGGGCGCAAGGTCTGTACGCCGTTGGAAGGCGCCTTTGGATAAGTCAGTTGCATGATCTCGCCCTCCTAGTTTTTCACGGTGAAGTAAGTGTGGGTCCAGTTGCCGCCGCCGTTGTAGGCGCGGGGGAACGCGTTCAGCGCGCGGGTCGAATAGCCGTAGATGGAGTCTGCAACCAATACGTAATCGCCGTTGGTGCCGTAGATCGTCAGGAAGTGCGCACCGCCGCCGTACCAGGCGCAGCGCAGTCCGACCGGGCGGCCCATGCTGATCTGGTTACGGATGGCCGACATCTGCAGCGAGCCCTGATTCATGCCGTTGTAGCTGCGAGTGGTTTGCAGAGCGGAATCCAGATAGCCGTAGACGTTGCACGGCCCCGGCTGATTGCAGCAATTGCGATCGAGCTGAGTGCTGGCCACGCCGCATTGCGTCCAGTTGCCGGTGCCGTAATAGTTACCGACCGAGGCGGACACGGCGGCCCAGCACCAGTTGGTCTGGGTCTGTTTCTGCATATTGAAGTTGAGGCTGCCGGCGGCGAGGGCGCTGAGCTGTTCAGCGGCTTCGACTAGCTGCGGGTCGAGCAAGTGACCGGCTAGGCACCTTGGCAGTGATTCGCCGGTGAATTGTGTTGCTGCTGTTGTTAACATTTTTCAATCCTCCATGAGTGAAAACAAGCGTCCAGCTTGTGTGGGTGTTGCGGTGTTGCCGAGCGATCGGTGTTCACGGGTTGCCATGTCATATGGCGGGTTCCGATCTCGTTGCTCGATGTAACCGTAGATGTGGATATGCGCTAATGCAAATAAATAAATGCATTAATGCATTTTCATAAGCAAAAGATCGCAGCCTTCGGCAGTTCCTACAGGGATCGGTGTAGGAGTTGCCGCAGGCTGCGATCTTTTGATCTGGCTTTTAGCTTTCCGCTTTTTTCTCCGCCGTGCCCAACTCTTTCAACCGCTGATCAATCAACTGACATTTATCCGGCAGATCGGCACTGGCCGTGCCCAGATCCATCTTCTGCAACTCGGCGTTGATCTCCTTGGCCTTGGCCGGATTCTGTTCGGTGAGCTTGGCGACTTCCTTGGCCAGTTGTTCGCGCTTTTCGGTGGCTTCCTCCGGCGTGCAGGCCCAGACGGGCAGGGCGCAGGCCAAGGTGGCGGCGAGGGTGAGCTTGATCAGGGTTTTCATGGGCAGGCCTCAGTTCCGGTTAAGGCGGGTTAACCGGTTGAGCGGCGAAACTGGCGAAAAGTTCAGACTCTATGGGCGCGAGCAAGCTCCCTCCCACAAAAGGCTTTCATTTACCGTGGCAGCAACTGGATTTTGTCGCTAGCTCATAGCGATCGTGATGCCGCACCCACTCCATGATCTCGTTTTCATTCCTGCCCTTGGGCGTGAGGTCGAGGTAGTTATAGGCGCCGACCAGCATGTCGAGACCGCGAGCGTAGGTCGAGTAGGTGTGGAAAATCTCCCCGGCCTCATCGCGATAAAACACACTCAACCCCGGCATTTCCTCCTCAGCACTGTCAGTCTTTTCGTAGTTGTACGTAGCCTTTCCCGCCGCGACATCTTCAGCCCGGGCACAAACACCGAAGTCATAATTGAAGTCGCAACCCTCTGACGACACCCAGTCAAACTTCCAGCCCATCCGTTGTTTAAACGCCTGGAATTCGTTGAGGGGCGCATGGGACACAGCGACCACGGCGATGTCGTGATGGGCCAGATGCTGGTTAGCGCCATCAATGTGGTCACTGAGGAACGAGCAACCCTGACAACCTTCCTCCCAGTCCTTGGCAAACATGAAGTGGTAAATCACCAGTTGGCTGTGTTTGCCAAACAGGTCAGCCAATTTCAACTCGCCGTTCGGACCCTGGAAGTGGTAGTCCTTGTCGACCTTCACCCATGGTAAGGCTCGACGCTCGGCGCTGAGGCGATCGCGTTCCTTGGTGAAAGCTTTCTCATGGGCCAGATGCTGCTTACGGGCGGCGAGCCACTCTTCGCGCGACACCACCGGATGATTCTCAACGTTCATGATGATTTCTCCTGCGGGGTTGAAGCCTGTATCAGACTAGTCGTTTAACCCAGCGCAGGATCGACAGACCGCCGGTCGGTCGCCCCGGGAAATGCGGCTGAACGGCTGGGAACCGCTCAGGTCACAACCTATGAACGCGCCATAAATCACGCGCACCGGAGGTTGTATCAGGATGACGACTTATAACTGGGATTTGATTGAACGCTTGCTGCACGAAGTGCAGAACAGTGCCGGCCATAGCTTTGCCCCTCGGGCTTACGCCGAAGATTATGCGGCGGCGAAAGCCAGCGCCGGCGAGCCGATCGAGAATCTGGATCACCTGAAAACGCTGGCTTGCGACTATGAAAGGTTGCTGCTGTTGCGCGGTTACATCGCACCGCGTCCGGATGAAGAGGGCAGCACGGGAAACAATTTTGTTCTGACGCCTCGCGGTTCCAGCCTGCTGAGCCTGATCGACAGCAGTATTCCTGGCAACGATCACCCGCGTCAGGTGCTGGATGAGCAAGAGGATGCGCTGGCCGAGGCGACCTTTGAGGAAGTGGCGTCTAAAGCCCAGATCGCCTGAGTCCAAAGATATCCCCATGTGGGAGCGAGCCTGCTCGCGAATACGGTCTGTCAGTGACATTTGAAGTAACTGATGCACCGCTTTCGCGAGCAGGCTCGCTCCCACATTGATCTTCGTTTTGTTCAGGTTTCTCGCGCGGCCTTGAGGCATTTGAGCTCGTTGAAGTCTTTGCGCACTCCTTCGATTTTCTTCAACAACCGCTGACGCTGTTGCGGCGTACTTTCGGCCATCAAGTCCACCGCCAGAGATCGTCCTTGTGCTTCAGTTTCGGCGAAGGCCTTGCGGTAATCGGCTGTCCATAAACTCTCGCGATTGACCAGAAGCGTCTCGATTCTCTGTGGGAATTCGGGGCTTTTGCGTTGCGCGACGGCTGCACTGAATTGCTTTTGCCAATGGGCGCGGTTGGCGATCCATTGCGTGTACTGATCGCCCAGCGCGGTCGACCACGCCATTACCCGCTGTTCCTGGGTGGCGCTCAAGGGGCCGAGCCAGTCGTTCAGGCGTTTGACCATGCGCGCGCCACGTTCGGCAATTTGCTGATCAAGCGGTGGTTTCAGGTATTCCTGCTGACGCTTGCGCAAATCCTTGGCAAACGCGTCATTCATCTCGGCGACCTGTTTGTCATCCAGCCCTTGCAGCAACTCGATCGCCGACGGGGTGATCTCTCGAGCGGTTTCGGCAATGGCCTGCTTGGCTTCCGTAGTGCGCGCCTGTAGCGCGGCATCGGTGACCTGATTGGATTCGACCATGGTCTGCAGGCGATCAAGCCAGTCCAGATAGCCCGGCAATTGCGTGGTGCAATGCCAGCTCAGGTGGTCCTTGAGGCGTTCGTTGAACCAGTCTTTCTGCTCGCCGTTCATGTCCAGATAGTCGCTGAGCGTCCATGGAATGATCACGTCGAGGTTGCGATAGGCCAGGCCGACACGGCTGCAAGCGCCGAGGGCGAGGGTGAAGATCAGTAGCGCGGCGATCTGTTTGAACCAGCGAGACATGGGCGAATCCTTGCGTGAGCCTGGCTTCGAGGAACTGATTCCTATGTGAACGCAGAATGAACCCGGCAGTTCAGCCGATCAATAGAACGCGCGCGCAGCCTTGAGGGTGACGAGGCCGTCGCACTCGCTGTTGTGCCCGGAGTAGGCAGAACAATCGCTGCCGCTGAGGCTGGAGTCGCTGTAGATCAGATCGAGGTCGACGCCCATGAATGGTCGGGACAATTTCACCGACCAATCGGTAAAACTGCCGACATAACCACCGTCCACGGCCACTGGCGTGTTCAGTTGGTGGGTGGTGTATTTCATGCTGACGCCAATGCCGAATGGCTGGTTGCCGCCCAGGTCGGCAAACAACGTGTTGTTCTGTTTATCCGGGTCATTGCTGAAGGCCACGCCGAAACGACTGCCGAGCAAGGTCAGGCCACCGAACAGCTCCTGGCTGTCGAGAGTGTCTACCTTGGGATAGCTGTAGTGGATCATGCCGACTTCATAGCCGAGGGTCTGATCGAAAGGTTGTTTAAATCCGACGTAGGAGTCGATCTCGAGGTTCTTTCCCGGCGAGATGCCCATGCTCGGTGCGTACTGGCCGACATAGAGGCCGCTGTCGTGGCTCAGGTCGAGGCCGCCATGGAACGAACCGACGGCTGCCGGTTTGACCAGGCCTTGAGCCATGCTGCGCGTGGGCGTGGTACCGAGTTTGAGATCGAAGTCGCCGAGTTCACGCTGGAAAATCTGCGCGTGCGCGGTCGAGCCGACTATCAGGCTTACGAGCAATAAACAGGAAGATTTGCGCATGCGTCACTCCATGAACAGCGAGCGCAGGAATGCGGGCCTGCTGAAACGCTTGATCTAGACGCGTGCAAGGATACCGGCGAATGATCGGCATTGAAGGCCGTTCGTCGATTCACAAGGAATTTTGTTTAAAAAGGAGGGAGGTTACGCGGTGCCAGTCCAGGCGCTTCAAAGCTCAAAGCGCCTCTGGACGGGTGTAAAACCGGTGTTACTTCTTGCCCAGGCTGATCTGCTTGGACGGGCCGAATGTCTGGCCACTGACGCCTTTGGCAATTTGCTGGATCTCGCCACCAGACTTGAGAAACGCTGCGATCTGATCGTTGATCGATTCGCTGGTTTCAACGGCTGGAGCTGGCTTTGCTTTGCTGGAGGATGCTTTTACACGCATGGCGGCCATTAACCTGTAGAAAAGTAACTCGGCCAGGCATCGTACAGGAATAACTTGACAATTGCTTGGTAAATATCCCCCGGAATAACCAACCGCATTGCTGCATTATTCTCGATCCAATATTCGAAATATCCGGCTAACCTGCTGTTTTAAATAACAACATTTATGTGCGCGTGCATTGAAATATTCAGTCATGAGCGTTCGTGCCTGTCTGACGAGCGGCACCTCGGCCCTGCTGCGCCCGAGGAAAATCAAGGTGTTGAACCGGTTTCACAAGCGTGCCGATCTGTCACCCGACGGCCACGATAAAAACGGGTAGAATGCCGCCCACGCAATGAGGGTTCTGGAAATGGCTTTAGTCGGGCGTTACAACAGTTTGCAAGTGGTTAAACACACTAACTTCGGTTTATATCTGGATGGCGGTGCCGATGGCGAGATTCTTTTGCCTAATCGTTATATCCCGAAAGATATTCCGACCGAAGATGAAGATTGGCTCAACGTTTTTGTTTATCTGGACAGCGAAGACAAACTTCTCGCCACCACGGAAAAACCGAAAGTGCAGGTCGGCGAATTTGCCAGTCTGAAAGTCGTTGAAGTCAACAGCATCGGTGTGTTCCTCGATTGGGGGCTGCCGAAGGATTTGTTGCTGCCGTATTCCGAAGAGAAGCGCCAGATGACCGCCGGCGAATACTGCGTGGTGCATGTCTACCTCGACAAGCACACCCGCCGTATCACCGCCACTGCGCGACTGGATCGCTACCTCGACAAGACTCCGGCCAATTACAGTCAGGGTCAGGAAGTTGATCTGCTGGTTGCCGAAGCCACCGACATGGGCTTCAAGGCGATCATCAACAACAAGCACTGGGGTCTGATTCACAAGAATGAGATCTTCAAGTTCATGCGCGCCGGCATGCTTGAGAAGGGCTACATCAAGGAAGTGCGTGCCGACGGCAAGATCGCCCTGAGCCTGCAACCGGTTGGCCAGGAAGCTGCGAGCAGCCTGAACTCGAAGATCCTCGCCAAGTTGCGTGACAACAGCGGCACGTTGCCGGTCAGCGACAAGAGCGATCCAGCGTTGATCAGCAGCCTGTTTGGCGTCAGCAAAGGCAACTTCAAGAAGGCCATCGGCTCGCTGTACAAGGAAGGCAAGATCGTTATTCATGCTGATCGCATTGAACTAACCTGAGCCTTGGGTGGCCCATCTTGCATGGGACACACACGAGATCGGGTCGATGAAAAAAACGCTGATTGCCTACGTCGCCACACTGGTGATGTTTTTATTGCTCGATGGTATCTGGCTCGGCCTGTTGATGGCGCCGACCTATCGCGAACTGCTCGGCCCGCTGATGCTCGAAAAACCGCTGCTGATTCCTGCAGCGGTTTTTTATTGCCTGTATGTTTTTGGCTGCGTGGTGTTTGTGGTGCTGCCTGCGGCGACCTGGCAGTGGGCGGCGAAGCGGGGCGCGTTGTTGGGGCTGGTGGCTTATGGCACCTATGACCTGACCAATTGGGCGACGTTGCGTGGCTGGTCGGTGCAGGTGACGCTGATGGATTGGGCGTGGGGGACGTTTGCTACTGCTGTGGCTTGTAGCGTCGGGTTTTTGTTGGCTAAACGGTTTGGCATATCTGATCGGTAGTCTGGGTTGGCAATGCCGGCCTCTTCGCGAGCAGGCTCGCTCCCACAGGCGAACGCATTCCAAAGTGGGAGCGAGCTCGTTCGCGAATGACGGCGTAGCCGACAGCCATTCACCACTGGCGCCAATGAAGCACAAAATGTCTTTTCCAGACGGCTTTTTGCGCTCGAGTCATTGATAATCCTCGACACTGTTTTCTGACCATTGGATGGCCTGCCATGTTGTGTGTATTCGAGGTGTTGCGGTGAGTGTCGAGCGGCGCAATGCCGACAGTTTTGCCCTGCAAGTGATGATCGGCCTCTGCCTGATCTGGGGCGTGCAACAGGTGATGATCAAGTGGGCCGCAGCGGACATCGCACCGGTTATGCAAGCGGCGGGGCGCTCGGGAATTTCCGCGTTGCTGGTCGGTTTGCTGATCTGCTGGAAAGGCGGCTGGGATCAGGTCGGTACGACCTGGCGCGGTGGCTTACTGGCCGGTGCGCTGTTTGGTCTGGAGTTTTTTTTCATCGCCGAAGGCTTGCAACTGACCACTGCTGCGCACATGTCGGTGTTCCTCTACACCGCACCGATTTTCACCGCGTTGGGTGTGCACTTTCTGCTGGCCAGTGAGCGACTGCGGCCGCTGCAATGGCTTGGCATCCTGCTCGCCTTCATCGGCATCGCGATTGCCTTTGCCGGCGGTGTGTCGTGGGACAACCTCGACCGGCGCATGCTGCTCGGCGATGCCTTTGGCGTATTGGCTGGTGCCTGTTGGGGCGCGACCACGGTGGTAGTGCGCGCTTCGCGTCTGTCGGAAGCACCGGTGACGCTGACCCTGTTCTATCAATTGATCGTCGGCTTCATCGGGCTGCTCTTGATTGCGCTGTTCAGCGGCCAGATCACCCACGTCAGCCTGACCACCGTGGCGGTGGCCAGCGTGTTGTTCCAGGGCCTGGTGGTGTCGTTCTTCAGTTACCTGATCTGGTTCTGGCTGCTGCGCCGTTATCTGGCAGCCAACCTCGCGGTGTTTTCGTTCATGACGCCGCTGTTCGGCGTGACCTTTGGCGTGTTGCTGCTCGGCGAACAGTTGACTGTGAACTTCGTCGTTGGCGCTGTACTGGTGCTGTTCGGCATCACTTTTGTCAGCGCCGAGCAGTGGCTGCGTCGGCGTTTGCGCAAAGCGCTGGGCCAGCGCTAGTCGATTGCATCGCCAGACCGCCGGCAATCAACAATCCGCTGCCGGCGATTACCAATGCTGGCTGCAAACCGCCGCTGAAATGGCTGCTCAACGCCGCCAGCAACGGGCCGCTGAGTTGGCCGACGGCGAAGCACGCGGTGAGCATGCCGGCATTGCGTTGGGTGGCATGCGGCGCCAGTTCCCGCGAGCGTTGCATGACCAGTTGCATGCAGGCGAGGAACGGTGTGCCACAGAGGATCACGCCCAGTGCGAGGCCCAGGCCACTGCCGAGCAGGCAGGCAAAGACACCGGCCGCTTGCAGCCACAACGTCGCCATCAACCAGTGGCGCGTCGTTTCGGGATCGTGACGCCGTAGACTCACCAGCAACACGCCAAGCGCCGCGGCCAGACCGAAGCACGGCCAGAACAAGTCCGCCTGCCATTGTCCGTGAAATTGCCCAGTGGCCATCTGCGACAGGAAGGTCGCGGGAATGATGTAGCCGACGCCGTACAGCGCATAAATCACGGCCAGCCGCCCGATGCCGCGATTCGATGGATTGCCTGCCGCCACTGCAACCGCAGCCGTTGCGACGGGCTTAGGCAGCAGTCGCCAGACCCCCAGCATCATCACCAGCGCAGCCGCTGCGTAAATCAGCCACAACGTCGCGGAAGTCTGGTTGAGCAGATGTGAGACCAGTGCCAACAATCCTGTCAGAAAAATCCCTAAACCCGGTCCGGCGAATACCAGTGCGCCCAAACGTGGACGACCCGCTGCCGCAGCCAACGGTTGGCTTAAAGTCGTGATCATCACCAGCACCCAGGCACTCGCCACCCCGGTGCCGAAGCGCAGCACCAGGTGCGACCAAAAACCATCGGCCCAGAACGATGCCAGGGTCAGCAGCACACAGAGCCACAAGCCACCGTGCAGGCGCCGCCGAACCTGTTGCGGGCGATGGGCGAACATCGCGTCCACCGCGCCGAGCAAGTAACCGAGGTAGTTGGCCGCTGCAATCAGACCAGCGGCTGTCAGGTCGATCTGACCTTCGCTGAGCAGGTGCGGCATTTGCGGGGTGAGAGCGAAACGTCCGATGCCCATGGCCATCATCAGGGCCACGAAGCAGGCAGATAAGCGAATAAGCGGCGACATGGTCGGAATTCCGTGAGGGCTTCAATGACCGTCAGGCTAGGACTGATTGACTTTCTTTAAAATTGAATAATAGTGAGTAACTTGTTCTGTTCTGGAGAAAGGTTGTGGAATTCAGCCAACTACGGATCTTCCAGGCCGTGGCCGAGGAAGGTTCCATCACCCGCGCTGCGGAACGCCTGCACCGCGTGCCATCGAATCTATCGACCCGACTCAAGCAACTGGAGGAGCAGCTCGGTGTCGAGTTATTCGTCCGTGAGCGTCAGCGTTTGCAACTGTCGCCTGCAGGAAAAGTCCTGCTGGACTACACCGGTAAACTCTTCGCCCTGCGCGATCAGGCCAGTGCGGCGGTGATGGGCGGCAAACCCGCCGGTGACTTCGCTCTGGGCACCATGTACAGCACGGCGGCGATTCATCTGCCGGCGCTGCTGGCGCAGTATCACAAGCGCTATCCAGCGGTGAATCTGCAAGTGCAGTCAGCACCGAGTGGCGAGTTGCTGGAGGGGTTGCTCACCGGGCGCCTTGATGCCGCGTTGGTCGACGGCCCGCTGGAACTCGCCGGGCTCGACGGCGTGCCGTTGTGCGAGGAGCGGTTGGTGTTGATCACTGAAATCGATCATCCGCCGGTGCGCAGCGCGCGGGATGTTGAAGGGCGTTCGGTGTTCACCTTTCGTCGCGGCTGTTCCTACCGCATGCGCCTGGAGGCGTGGTTTTCGCACTATCACGCGACTATGGGCCGGGCGATGGAGATCGAGTCGTATCAGGGCATGCTCGCCTGTGTGATTGCCGGCAGTGGCGTGGCGCTGATGTCGGAGTCGATGCTGGCCAGTCTGCCGGGGCGTGACAGCGTCGCGGTGCATCCATTGGCCGAGCCATTTGTGGGTGCGACAACGTGGCTCATGTGGCGCAAGGGCATGGTCGGCGCCAACCTCAATGCCTGGATCGAGGTGCAACAGGCTGTCTATCCTGCGGCTCAGATTGAAACCCGAGAAACAGCCTGAACCAATGGCGGCATATTCTGTTCAATTCAGTAACAGATCATTGCGGATTTGGCCGAGCATTACGTAGGACTTCGGACTATTATCAGTGCGAAGCGACCTCAGAATTCCGGCCGCTCAGCACCACCCTGAAGGGGGCATGACGATGAAAGAGAAAATTCAAAACTGGCTGCACGACTTGGGTGTTGCCCTTGGCTTGATCGAACCGCCTCTGCAACCTGTCCCGATCCGCACCGATGACGAGCAGCGCCGCCGTCAACAACGGCGCCGGTAACGCCTCCGATCCGAGATCAAGGATTCAAGATCAAGAGATCGCAGTCTTCGGCAGCTCCTGCATTAGTCCGTGTAGGAGCTGCCGAAGGCTGCGATCTTTTGTTTTCAGTGCCGCCCGATTTCCAGCAAAAACCGGCTCAAGTCATTCGCGGTCTTCGCGGTCTTGAGCATGCGGTCTTCCTCGGCGGTAAACGCCGTCAGGCCGAATTCATCTTCCAGATGAAAGATCAGATCTTCTATATCGGCTTTCTCCAGGCCCAGTTGCACCAGACTGGTGTTGTCGTTGAATTCGCGGGTTTCCAACAGACGCCGGATATATCGGTGCACGGCGGCACGCACGGCAGCTCTTCTCATGGCAGATATTTCTGATTGTTGTTGTGCTTGAGTGAAGCAGGCCTCAGACGTGGCCGCGCAACCACTCGTCAATCATCGAACGCAAATGCTCCCCGGAAAAACTGCCGAAGTGCCCGCCATGCACCGTGCGGATCGGCAACGCCTGCAAACGTCGCAGGCTGGCGGCGTAATCCTCAAGATTGGAGTGGTAGGCGTCTTCGATCAGCGGCCCGTCGTAAATGATGTCGCCGCTGAACAGGGTTTCAGTCGCCGCTTCATACAGGCTGATGCCGCCCGGCGAATGCCCCGGTGTATGCAGCACCTGCAGCGTGCGATTGCCCAGATCGAGCACATCGCCGTCCTCGACAAACCCGGTCGCCGGCGCGGCTTTGACCCGGTATTCGGCGTAGCACAACGGGCAATCCGGATGCGCTTCGAACATGTCGTCGCCAACGAAAGCGCGGCTCAAGTCGTTTTCGCCATCCGGCGCGGCCAGAATGTCCGCTTCGGCCGGATGCACCAGCCGTTCAGCAAATTCGTGATGCCCGGCGATATGGTCGAAATGGCAATGACTGGCCACTGCCACCAGTGGCCGCTCGGTAATCCACGGCAACTGTTCGCGCAGGCTGACCAGTCCTGAGCCGCTGTCCAGCAGCAGGTCTTTGTCACGGCCCTGCACATGCCAGAGGTTGCAGCGGTAGAACGGGCGGATATACGGCTCGTGAATCAACCGAATGCCATCGCTCAGGTGCTGCACTTCAAACCACTGATCACGAGAAACGATCTTCATCGGTACTTTTCTCCAAGCGTAAAAAAACGAGTGTGGCAACCGACGCCACACTCGTCGAAGAAAGCATCAAGTCGTTATGTTTCAGCTTAGATCGCGCGGGCCACCGAGACAGGACGGCGCGAGGCGAGGCTGACCACGACAAAACTCACCAGACCCACCGCCAGGCTGTAGTAGATCGGTGTATTGGCATCCAGACCGTCCTTGAACATGAACAGCAGTGCGGTGGCGAAACCCAGGCCCATGCTGGCGATGGCGCCGGCGGTGGTTGCGCGTTTCCAGAATATCGCACCGATCAGCGGAACCAGCATGCCACCTACCAACAGGTTGTACGCCAGCGTCAGGGCGCTGATCACGTCATTTACCACCAGCGCGATACCCAGCACCACGACACCGGTCAGCAGGGTGAACAGGCGGTTGACGCCCAGGCTCGACTGTTTGCCGCCACGCAGTTTTGGCAGCAGGTCTTCAGTCAGCGTGGTGGCGGCGGCAAGGAGGCCAGCACTAGCGGTGGACATCATTGCCGCCAGTGCTGCAGCGATCACCAGGCCACGGATGCCGTCCGGCAGCGACAGTTTGACGATGGCGGCGAAGGCGTTGTTGACGTTGTCCAGATCCGGAATCAGCACGTGTGCAGCCATGCCGATCAGCGCGCAGGCCAGGCCGTAGACGATGCAGTAGATGCCGGCGATGCTGCCGGCGTATTGCGCGACTTTGGCGGTCTTGACGGTGAACACCCGTTGCCAGATGTCCTGACCGATCAGGATGCCGAAGAAGTAGATCATGAAGTAGGTGATGATCGTGTCCCAGCCGATGGTGGTGAAGCTGAAGGCAGTCGCCGGCAGTTTCAGCACCAGTTCGTCCCAACCGCCGACGCGGTACAGGCAGATCGGCAACAGGATGAACATCAGGCCCACGGTCTTGATGATGAACTGGACGATGTCGGTCAGGGTCAGCGACCACATACCGCCGATCGCCGAGTA
This sequence comes from Pseudomonas sp. P4_D7, assembly GCF_056401755.1. NCBI lineage: Bacteria > Pseudomonadati > Pseudomonadota > Gammaproteobacteria > Pseudomonadales > Pseudomonadaceae > Pseudomonas > Pseudomonas sp. P4_D7. Next base: position 53,292 of record NZ_JBFUIR010000049.1, read on the forward strand.
GATCACCACTACGCCACCGCCGAGCAATACCGACACCCAGAATGGCAGGCCGAACAGCACTTGCAGGACGGTGCCGATCGCCAGGATCGAGGTCACGCCGATCATCAGTGCGTAGGCCAGCATGATCGCCGCGCTCGCCGAGCGGGCCATCGGGTTGTAGCGTTTTTCCAGGACCTGGGTAACGGTGTAGATCTTCAGTTTCAGCAGCGGTTTGGCGAGGAACAGGTTCAGCGCAACGATGCCGCAACCCAGAGCCGCGCACAGCCAGAAGCCGGAGATGCCATGCACGTAGCCCAGACGCACGGTGCCGACGGTCGACGCGCCACCCAGAACAGTCGCGGCCATGGTGCCCATGTACAAGCTTGGGCCGAGGTTACGACCGGCGACGAGAAAGTCCTCGTTGGTCTTGGCCTTGCGCATGCCGAAGTAGCCAAGCAAGAGCATGCCGGCGGCGTAGATGAGGACGACGAATAAATCCAAAGCCATGATGGCGTGTCTCCGATTGTCTTTTTTATGTGAGGCTGATTCGAATCTCCCTGTGGGAGCGAGCTTGCTCCGGGCGGCGATCCGACGAAGGCGGCGGCACATTCAAAAGTGATGTGACTGACAGATCGCTTTCGCGAGCAAGCTCGCTCCCACAGGGGGTAGGCGTTTACTCAGGCAGCTTGCGCTTTAGCCGACGACTCCCCGACTTGGCTGCGGGCATCCGTCGGGCCGAACACTTCGCGCGGTTCCGGGAACAGGCTCAGCAGCGTCAGGTACACCACCGAAGCCAGGCCCAGGGTCACCGGCAAACTGATGTCGATACCGCCGGCCATTTCACCCAGCGGACCGACGAACTGCCCCGGCAAATTGACGAAGCACAAACCGACCGCCGCGCTCGGGATCCATGCGCCCAGACCGCGCCAGTTCCAGCCGTGGCTGAACCAGTAGCGTCCGCCCTGTTCGCCACGCGTGAACACTTGCAGGTCATCCGGGCAGTAGAAGCCGCGACGCACCAAGAGGCCGATGATCATGATCACCATCCATGGCGTGGTGCAGGTAATGATCAGCACGGCGAAGGTCGACACGCTCTGTACCAGGTTCGCGGCAAAGCGACCGATGAAGATGAAGGCAATCGACAGCACGCCGATCAGCAGCGTCGCTTTCACTCGCGAGAGCACGCGGGGGAATACGCTGGACATGTCCAGCCCGGTGCCATACAGCGAGGTGGTGCCGGTGGACATGCCGCCGATCACCGCAATCAGGCACACCGGCAGGAAGAACCAGCTCGGCGACACCGCCAGCAAACCACCGACATAGTTGTTCGCCGCGATGTAGTCCGGCGCCTTGATCGCGACGATGGTTGCGGTGGCCAGGCCGAACAGGAACGGGATGAACGTGGCGATCTGCGACAGCACGACCGCTGCCATGATCCGTTGTTTGGAGGTGTCACGCGGGATGTAGCGCGACCAGTCGCCGAGGAACGCGCCGAAGGAAATCGGGTTGCTCATGGCTACCAGCGCGGCGCCGATGAACGCGGCCCAGAAGCCTGGCTGACCGAGGCTCACCGTACCGGCGTAGTTCACATCGAAAGGACCGGCGAAGGCGAAGATGCCCAGCAGGAACAACAGGCTGGCGCTCCACACCGCGATCTTGTTCACCCACAGCAAAAAGCGGAAGCCGTAGATGCACACGGTCAGCACCAGAATTGCGAACAGACCGTAGGCCAGGCCCAGAGTCAGGTCGGTTTCCGGCAGACCGATCAGGCGTTTTGCACCGCCGATCAACGCATCCCCCGAACTCCACACCGAGAGCGAGAAAAACGCGATAGCGGTCAACAGCGACAGGAACGAACCGACGATGCGCCCATGCACGCCGAAATGCGCACCCGACGACACGGCATTGTTGGTGCCGTTGAGCGGGCCGAACAGGCCCATCGGTGCGAGGATCAGCGAGCCAAGCAGCACGCCCGACACAATCGCCCAGACGCCGGCCTGAAAAGACAGACCGAACAGCACCGGGAAACTGCCGAGCACGGCGGTGGCAAAGGTATTCGAACCACCGAAGATCATCCGGAACAAGTCCGTCGGGCCTGCGCTGCGTTCGTGGTCCGGGATCTGTTCGACCCCGTGGGTTTCAATTTGCGTAAGGCTTTGGTCGTTGTTGTTGTTATTCATGATCTGCTCCGATCATAAAGGCGCGCTCATCGTGCGTGAGCGTCACCTGTCTTGGCTAAGGGGATGGCAGCCCTTCCGSCATTGCGGACAAATGTTCGTGGCAGGCCAGCCAATGGCCTTGTTGTTCTAGGCTCGACGCTTGTTTCTTGAAAACAATCGTCTCGCGCTCCTGGCTGAAGTGTTGCTCCCCTTGCATGCGCAGCTCGGTGGCCACGTCATGGATGAAAATCGCTACGTCACCCTGCAGGCTGACGAAGGCGTTGCTCGACGTGCACGCAAGCACCTCGAAGCCATCCTCGGCGCGCCAGCTGTCCCACAAGGCCTGATAGGCGTCGCGCGACAGCAGCGGCTGTTCGAGGGTGTAGAAAACGAAACTCGCATCGGCGCTGAAGGCGCCGAAGTAAGCTTCGCGATCGTTACGGGCGAAGGCGGACACCAGATCGGCGGCCGCTTGCAGAACCTGATCACGTTCGTTCATGACCCGACCCTCAGCGATGGACCACGCCAGGCAGTACGCAGAGCATTTCGTACAGCAGGTTGGCGGCCAGCAGCGAGGTGTTGCCGGTGGTGTCATAAGCGGGCGAGACTTCTACCAGATCGCAACCGATCAGGTCGAGGCCTTGGCAGCCGCGAACGATTTCAATCGCCTGAATGGTCGTCAGACCACCAATTTCCGGGGTGCCGGTGCCCGGTGCCCAGGCCGGATCGATGCCGTCGATGTCGAAGCTCAGATACACCGGACCGCCGCCGACTTTCTCGCGCACTTCGGCCATCAGTGGCGCCAGCGACTTGTGCCAGCACTCTTCGGCTTGTACGACGCGAAAGCCCTGATCGCGGCTCCAGTTGAAGTCATCAGCGGTGTAACCCTGCGCACGCAGACCAATTTGCACCACGCGGTCGCAGTCCAGAAGGCCTTCTTCGACGGCGCGACGGAAGGTCGTACCGTGGGCGATCTTCTCGCCGAACATGTGATCGTTGACGTCAGCGTGAGCATCGATGTGCACCAGACCGACCTTGCCGTGCTTTTTATGAATCGCCCGCAGGATCGGCAGGGTGATGGTGTGGTCGCCACCCAGGGTCATCGGGATCACGTTGTGCTCGAGGATGTTGTCGTAGGCTTCTTCGATGATGCGCACGGCGTCGAGCAGGTTGAAGGTGTTGATCGCCACGTCACCGATGTCGGCGACCGACAGCGAGTCGAATGGCGCCGCGCCGGTGGCCATGTTGTACGGGCGGATCATCACCGATTCGGTGCGGATGTCGCGTGGCCCGAAGCGGGTGCCGGGACGCAGCGAAGTACCGATGTCCAGGGGCACGCCAACAAAGGCAGCGTCCAGGCCGGCAGCGGTCGGTACATGGGGGAGTCGGAGCATGGTGGCGATGCCGCCGAAGCGCGGCATTTCGTTGCCGCCCAGTGGTTGGTGAAGAATCTTGTCCACGGGTAAGGCCTCATCGTCTTTGTTTTATTTATGTCGGCGCGCCGTGGAGCAGGGGAGCGGGCGCCGCTGTGGGGCCGATGATGCGAAATGTAGTGAGGGGAAAGAATCGCTACGGGCAAAAACTTAGTTCAGATTTTTCTAAACTAATGGCGGGGCTGGGATTAGACTTTGGCGGGTTCAAGATTGTGATCGGCTGGGGATTGCTGCCCTCACCCCAGCCCTCTCCCAGAGGTAGAGGGGGCCGACCGAGTTGTTGGCGGAATCTGCATCGACCTGAAAAATCGAGTCGAACTCAGGATTTGAAAGCCATGGAGATCAGCTCCCTCTCCCTCGGGGAGAGGGCTGGGGTGAGGGGCTTTTCCCACAGACACGCAGTTGCAAACCCCGGAGCAGACATGGCCAACGCTTTACCCGACCTGAAACTGTTGCGCATCTTCGTCAGCGTCGTCCGTCATCAGGGTTTCGCCAACGCCCAGCAGGAACTCAACCTGTCGACCTCGGCGATCAGCACCTACATGAGCCAGCTCGAAGCCGCGCTCGGCCTGGTGCTATGCCATCGCGGCCGCGGTGGGTTCAGCCTGACCAGCAAGGGTGAGCTGTTCCATCAGGAAACCCTGCGCCTGCTCGCCGAGCTCGAAGGTTTCGAGCAATACGCCGCTGCGCTCAAGGGCGAATTGCGTGGCACGCTCAACCTTGGCGTCATCGACTCTACCGTCAGCGACAAGGCACTGCCCTTCGCCGAAGCCATCGGCGCTTACAGTCAGGAACACCCGGCGGTGCATTTGCATTTGTCGGTGATGAGCCCGTACGAACTGCAACTCGGTGTGCAGGACAACCGTCTCGATCTGGCCATCGGTGCGTTTTCCACGCGCATGAGCGGTCTGGTCTACATGCCGCTGTACCGCGAGCAGCACTGGTTGTATTGCAGTAGCCGCCATCCGTTATTCAACGAGCGGCGGATTCCTGAGCAGGTCATCACTCAACAGCGCATGGTCGGACGCGGTTACTGGAGCCAGGCCGAGCTGGCCCGGCACGGCTTCAAACACAGCGCCGCCACCGTGGAAAGTATGGAAGCGCAGCTGATTCTGGTGCTGTCCGGCGCCTACATCGGTTACTTGCCGGAGCACTATGCTCAGGCTTGGGCCGACAAGGGTGACTTGCGTGTGTTGCTGCCGGCGACCTTCGGTTACCAGGCGCCGTTTTCGATGATCATGCGCCGCGGCCGTAGTCGCGAGCCGCTGATCCAGACCTTCCGTGATTTGCTTAAAGCACAGCTCAATCAGGCTTAAGAACGATGTCCAGACCTCAATGCCCGCGCTGCCTGCGCCCACAAACCCATTGCCTTTGCCCGCTGATCCCGAGCCTCGACAGTCGCACGCGGGTGTTGCTGTTGCAGCATCCAAGTGAAGTTAATCATGCGTTGAATACCGCGCGGTTGGCGGCACTCGGGCTGAGCAATGCCGAGCTGATCGTCGGTGAGGTGTTCGAGGATTTGCCGACGCTGTTAAGCCGCCCGGGGTATCGGGCGCGGTTGTTGTTTCCGGCCGATGACGCGCAGCCGATGCAGGCTTACGGTGAGTCCGAGGAACCGTTGTTGCTGGTGGTGCCGGATGGCACCTGGCGCAAGGCGCGCAAGATGTTGCACCTCAATCCGTTGCTGGCGGCGCTGCCCCGGGTGACGCTGGCCGAGGGCGGGGTGTCGCGGTATCGCTTGCGCAAGGCACCGGGACCGGGGGCGTTGTCGACGATTGAGGCGATTGTGCAGGCGTTGCAGACGCTGGAGGCGCCGGCGTCATTCGAGCCGTTGCTCAAGCCGTTCGAGGCGTTGATCGAGGGGCAGATTGCGGCGATGGGGGCGGAGACCTTCCAGCGTAACCATGGCGACAAATGATCGTTCCCACGCTCTGCGTGGGAATGCATCCAGTGACGCTCTGCGTCACCGTCGTGAAGGGACGCGGAGCGTCCCGGGCGGCATTCCCACGCGGAGCGTGGGAACGATCATTGGCTAGCGCTCGCGCATCGCCTCGGTCCGCGCTTTCAGCACGGGTTTGAGCAGGTAATCCAAGACACTTTTCTCCCCGGTAATAATGTCCACCGTCGCCACCATCCCCGGAATAATCAGCAACGGTTTCACATCCCCGCCCAAATGGTTTTTATCGGTACGCACCTGAATCAGATAAAAGCTGTTGCCCTTGTCATCGGTAATCGTGTCCGCACCGATCAACTCCAGCTTGGCACTCAGCCCACCGTAAATCGTGTAGTCGTAGGCACTGAACTTGACCATGGCCTTCTGGCCCGGATGCAGGAACGCGACGTCCTGCGGCCGCACTTTGGCCTCGATCAGCAGGTTGTCTTCCAGCGGCACGATTTCAACCATGTCGCTGCCCGGCTGGACCACGCCGCCAATGGTGTTGACCTTCAATTGCTTGATCACCCCGTGCACCGGTGAAGTCACCGTAGTGCGGGTGACGCGGTCGTCGATGGCGATGCTGGTGGCAGTGATTTTCGACAGGTCCGTACGTTTCTCGTTCAGCTCCTTGGCCGCCTCGGAACGGAAGGTCTGCTCGGATTCGTCGATCTTGCTGCGGATCTCGGCAATCGCCGATTCGGCGCGGGGAATCGCCAGCGTGGTGGCGTTCAGCGAGCCACGGATTTCCACGGCGCTGCGTTTCAGCCGGAGGATTTCCACAGGTGACACCGCACCGGTTTTCACCAGCGGCTCGGACATGTTCATTTCTTGCTGCAACAGCGCCAGGCTGGAACTGAATTGGCCCTGTTTGGAACGAAACTCCGCCAGCTCCTGAGTCTTCTGCCGCAGTTGTTCGCTAAGCGTACGCTGTTCGCTGGCCAGTCGGCGCTGGCGCTGGTCGTACAGCGAGCGTTCGTCCTCGGCGACTTGCGGTGCCTTGGCGATCACCTCATCGGAGAGCTTGAACGGCCGGCCCTCGGCCTCCGCCGACAGTCGCTCGACCTGCGCGGTCAACGCATAACGATCGGCCTCGCTCTCACCCTTGTTCGAGCGAAAGCGTGTGTCATCCAGGCGCAGCAACGTGTCGCCCTTGTTCACCATTTGCCCTTCGCGGACGAAAATCTCGGTGACGATCCCGCCTTCAAGGTTCTGGATCACCTGCACCTTGCTCGATGGAATCGCCTTGCCTTCGCCCATGGTCACTTCTTCGAGCACGGCGAATTTGGCCCAGACCACTGCGCTGATCAGCAGCGCTGCCGCCAGCCACACGGTGATTCGCGACCAGCGCGGCGAATCCTGTAACGAGGCACCGGCGGTTTCCGGCATGAATTCGGCTTCGGCGCTTTTGCCGAAACTGTCGAAGTAGCCGCGATCTTTGCTATCTGAGGAAGCAGACATGGGGCAACTCCTAAACCGCCGCCGAGCCGACACGGCCCTTGCGCAATGCATCGATGACCGCTTCCTTCGGACCGTCGGCGACGACCCGGCCGTTGTCCAGCACCAGCAAGCGGTCCACCAGACTCAGCATTGAAGTGCGGTGGGTGACCAGCAGCAGTGTCTTGCCTTGCACCCAGCCGTGCAGCTTCTGCCGCAGTTGGTCTTCGCTGCTGTTGTCCATGGCACTGGTGGGTTCGTCGAGCAGCATGATCGGTGGATCGAGCAACAAGGATCGCGCGAGCAAAACGGCCTGACGTTGACCGCCGGAGAGCAATTGCCCGCGCTCGCCCACCGGCCGGTCGAAACCTTGCGGATGCTGGCGGGCAAGTTCGGTAACGCCGGTCAGTTCGGCGACTTCGAGCATCCGCGCATCGCTGATGTAACGTGCGCCGAGGGTCAGGTTGTCACGCAGGCTGCCGGCCAGCAGCGGCAGATCGTGAGCGACGTAGCCGATCTGCTGACGCAGGTCAGCAACATCGAGTTGGCGCAGGTCGAGGCCGTCGAGCAGCAGTTGGCCTTCCTCGGGTTCATAGAAACCCATGACCAAACGGGCCAAGGTACTTTTGCCCGAGCCGCTGCGGCCGATGATGCCGACCCGTTCACCGGGTTTCAGGCTGAACGAAACATTGCTCAGTGCCGGCGCATTCTGGCCGTTGTAATGAAAGGTCACGCCGCTGACGTCGAGTGCGCCTTGCAGTTGCGTGCGCTCCAGCGGCCGCTGCTTGCCGTCGCGTTCCTGCGGCAGGGCCATCAGCGCATCGGTGCTTTTCATGGTCAGTTGCGCTTGCTGATAGCGGGTGATCAACCCGGCAATCTGTCCCAGCGGCGCAAGCACGCGGCTGCCGAGCATGTAACTGGCAACCAGCGCACCGACGCTGAGGTTTCCAGCGATGATGCTGTAGACCCCGGCGACAATGGTCGCCATCCCCGAGAATTGTTGAATGAACAATGTGCCGTTAGTGGCCAGTGCCGACAGATTGCGTGCGTGGCTGTCGAGGCGGGTGAGGGCGCCGTGGGTGCTCTCCCATTTGTGCTGGCGCTCGCTTTCGGCGCTGCAAGCCTTGAGGGTTTCCAGGCCACCGAGGGTTTCGATCAGCACCGCCTGGCGTTCAGCGCCGAGGCTCAGGCTCTTTTGCACGGTGTCGCGAAGGCGCACCTGAATGATCATCGCGAAGATGATGGTGATCGGAAACGCCAGCAGCGGAATCACCACCAGCCAGCCGCCGAGCAGGCCGATCACCACCAGCATCAGCACGACGAAGGGCAGGTCGATCAGGCTGGTCAGGGTCACCGCTGTGAGGAATTCGCGCAGGCCCTGGAAGTCATGAATGCTCTGGGCGAAACCACCGATGGTCGCCGGCCGTGCCTTCATCGACATGCCGGTGATGCGTTCAAATAAAGTCGCGGAAAGGATCACATCGGTTTTCTTGCCGGCGGTGTCGAGCAGGTGCGCGCGAACTACCCGCAGGACCAGTTCGAACCCGGTGCCGATCAGCAAACCGATCGACAGCACCCACAAGGTCGAGGTGGCCTGATTCGGCACCACGCGGTCGTAGGTCTGCATGACGAACAGCGGCACCATCAGGCCTAAAAGGTTGATCAGGAAACTGGCGAGAATCGCATCGCTGTAGAGCCATTTCGACAGCTTCAGGGTGTCGCGAAACCATGCATGTACCCTTGGCACCAGCGGCGAGCGCAGGTCTTCGAGTTCGTGGCGCGGACGGGCGAACAAGGCCTGGCCGCTGTAGTGCTCGCTGAGCTCTTCGCGGCTGATCCATTGCTCGCCGCCATCGGCTTCGCTGGGCAGGATCAGCGCTTTGCCGTCGTCGCTGAAGCGCCGCAGAACAGCGGTGCGACCGTCGTTGAGCAGCAGCAGAATCGGCAGATTCAGTGGTGAGATGTCTTTCAGTTCACGGCGCAGAATCCGCGCCTGCAACCCGGCCCGGGCTGCTGCGCGGGGCAGCAGGTCCAGACTCAGGCGTTGCTTGTTCAGGGGCAACCCGGCACTCAGGCTGGCGCGGCTGACAGTCGCGCCATGCAGTTTGCAGAGGATCAACAGACCGTCGAGTAACGGATCATCGAAGCTCAGCCGCGGATCGATCCCGGTGTGGCCGGGTTCCATGCTGGTCATATTGATCGCCTCTGTTGAACGGGCAGGGGAATCCACACATTGATCGTTCCCACGCTCCGCGTGGGAATGCAGCCCGGGACGCTCCGCGTCCCAAAGCGGACGCAGAGCGTCCATTGAGGCATTCCCACGCAGAGCGTGGGAACGATCAACAGTGGACTTATTTCAGCTCGGGCAGGCGCGCTTCGTTTTTGACCTCGGTCGCAGCGATCGCATCGGCCGGCAGCACCACTCGTTGTTTGCTCAGCAACTGGCCCATGTTCGCCAGCACGCGGTACATCGAATACTCCTCGGTGTAGCGGATTTCGGTGTAGCGACGGTTGGCGTTGTAAAGCTCGTTCTCACTGTCGAGCAAGTCGAGCAGGGTGCGTTGGCCGAGGCCGAACTGATCCTGATACGCGGCGCGTACGCGTTTGGTGGTTTCCGCGTATTCGCGGGCGGTCGGGGTCTGTTTCTTCGCGTTCTGCATGGCGTTCCAGGCCAGGCGAATGTTCTCGTTGAGTTGACGCAGGGCGTTGTTGCGGATGTCCATCGCCTGGTTGATCTGGTGCGCATCGGAGGCCAGGCGCGCCTTGTCGCTGCCGCCTCGGAACAGGTTGTAGTTCATCACCACACCGACGCGCCATTCGTTGTCGTGGCCTTCATCGCCTTGCACGTTGTTGTTCGCGCCGACGGCCGCTTCCGCGTCGAAGCGTGGATAGAACGGCGACTTGGCGACTTCGTACTGGCTCTCGGCCGATTGCACGTCAGCCTGGGCGGACTTCAGATACGGGTTGTTGTCGACCATGCTCTGCTGGGCTTCACGCAATTCGGTCGGCAGTTCGCCACGGGTTGAGGCCGGGGTTTCCAGCTCATCGGGCATGCGCCCGACCACGCTGTAGAAGTTGGCTTCGGCGTCAGACAGATCGACTTCGGCGGTGTCGAGGTTGTTCTGTGCCAAGGCCTTACGAGCGACCGATTGATCGGAGTCAGCGGTGCTGCCGACGCCACGCTCGGTGCGCAGGCCAATCTGATCGTTGACCCGCAAGTGCGCCTGCAGGTTGTTGCGAGCCAGGGTCACCAGTTCGCGGCGCTTGAGCACTTCGAGGTAGACCTCGATGGTGCGCAGGGCCAGATCCTGGGCGGTGCCTTGCGCGTAGTACGCGCGCGAATTGGACACGCCTTTGGTGCGCTCGACTTCGTTGGCGGTGTTGAAACCGTCGAACAGCATCTGCCGCAGGCGCAGCTCGGACTGGGTGTAATTGAGGATTTCGGTGTGGTGATTGCCGAAGGCCCGGGTGTTGGTGTTGTCGCTGTAGCCACGGCCATAGGCGGCGTTCAAATCGACGGACGGATAGAAACCGCCCTTGGCGACTTTGACTTGTTCATCAGCCGACAGGCGGGCGTCCACGCGCGAGGCCAGTTCCGGGTGAGTGGCGATGGTGCTTTGAATCGCTTCGGTGAGGTTCATGGCCTGAGCTTGAGAAGTGCAAGCCATGGCCAGCAAAACCGCGCTGCAGAGGGGGGTTAGAACGCGCATGGGTGCATCTCCCTGAGTCCTGATGGTGTGTTACTGTCGCCAAATATTTGACGATATTTTTAGGTGTAGGCGTTTCACTCTTGTAACAACAGAGCTAAGAACATCCTGAAGCGTAGCTAAGAAAAAATTTTCATAAGGCTTATGCCGAAAAAAACTTATGCGCTTTGTAAAAACCGGCACATTGTTCAGCATGAAAGCCTTTGTTTTATGCGCTTTAGGGAGTGCAAAAAGGCTTGAGGAAAGTTCCATTCACTTTGCGACATACGGCGAAGTACTGCTGAAGGGGAGGGACGCGTAGCGGCTGATGGGCGACAGATTTTTGTCACTCGAGTGATTCACCACCGTTACGTAGCGTTAGTAGGCGTATGGCTTTGATCAGGATGCGGAAGTGCTTGATAGCACTGATGTTTCCGGAATAAGCCACCTGCGAAACGAACTGTTGAAGGTGCGAGCGTCGCCTCCAACAACCCGATTGAGCCATGGGCTGCTTCGCTTACCAGTGCCGACGGTGGTCGGCAGCGGAGGATTTCACATGGCAACGCTCATCGGGATAGTCACCAAAGTCATTGGCCAGGTTTTCGCCCAGTCAGCCGACGGCACTAAACGCGCACTGGTTAAGGGGGATCGCCTGTTTGCCGGCGATCAACTGATCACCGGCGCAGAAGGCGCCGTCGCCGTTCATCTGCAAAACGGCCAGGAACTGACCCTGGGCCGTGACAGCAGCCTGACCATGACTGGCCAATTGCTGGCCGATCAAGCGGCGCACGTGAATGCGCCAGAGGCGGTGACCCCGAGCGAAGCGCAACTGACTGACGTTGAGCAAATCCAGAAAGCCATCGCCGCCGGTGATGACCCGAGCAAAAACGCCGAAGCCACTGCCGCCGGCCCGAATGCCCCGGGCGGGGCACCGGGTGAATTGGGCGGCGGCCACAGTTTTGTCTTGCTGACCGAAGTCGGCGGCCGGGTCGACCCGATCATCGGTTTCCCTACCGCCGGGTTCGGCGGTATTCCCGAATTCCCTGAAGAACGCCACAACGCGGTGATCGACAACGGCGACAACACCCCGGCAGTCGTGGTGCCGCCACCGGTCAACAATCCGGTAACCCTTACCGGCCTGGATGTGGCTGGTGGCGAACTCAATCTCAATGAAGCCAATCTGCCTGACGGCTCGGCGGCCAATCCTGGCGCCCTCACGCAAAGCGGCAGCTTCACTGTGTCGGCGCCGGACGGTCTGACCAGCCTGAGCATTGGCGGCATCAACCTGATCAACGGCGGCGTAGCTGTCGGGTTCCCGCAATCGATCACCACGCAACTGGGCAACACCCTGACCATCACCGGTTACAACCCGGCGACGGGCGTGGTCAGTTATAGCTACACCCTCAACGGCAATGAAAGCCACGCGGCCGGCGATGGCGCGAACAACCTCAGCGAACAGTTCACGGTGATTGCTGGTGACAGTAATGGCGACACCGCGACCGGCACGCTCGACGTCAACATCACCGACGACGTGCCGAAAGCCTTCGATGACAGCAATGGTACGGCTTCAGAGACTCAACTGACGCTGACCGGCAATGTGCTGACCAATGACGTGCAAGGTGCCGACCGTGTGCCCACCGGTCCCGTTACGCCAGGCACGTTCACCGGCACTTACGGCACCTTGGTACTCAACGCCAACGGCACCTACACCTACACGCTGAACACCAATGACGCTGACTTCAAAAATCTGCACGGTGGCGGTAATGGCACGGAAACCTTCGCCTACACCATCACCGATTCCGACGGGGATACCAGCACGGCGAATCTGGTGCTGCAGATCCACAACAACGACGATCCAGTGGTCATCAATGGCCTAAACGTCGAAGGCGGCGAGCTGACGGTCTACGAGAAAAATCTCACTGACGGGAGCGCACCGGATTCCACCGCGTTGACCCAAAGCGGCACGTTCACCATCACCGCACTCGATGGCGTCACGACGCTGACTGTGGGTGGCATTGCTGTCGTTACCAACGGTGTGGCCGCCGGTTTCCCGCAATCGGTCACTACGCCGCTGGGCAGCACGTTGACCATCACCGGTTTCAACGCTGCCACCGGCGTGGTCAGCTACAGCTACACCCTGGTCGACARCGAAGCGCACCCAACCGCCAACGGYGCGAACAATCTGCCAGAGCAGTTCGCCGTCACCGTGGTCGATGACAACGGCACCACCGCCAATGCCACCCTCGAYGTGAACATCGTCGATGACCTGCCAAAAGCGGTGGATGACAGCAACKCCGGCACCGCGTCGGAAACCTTGCTGACTCTGWCCGGCAACGTYYTGACCAACGAYGTGCAAGGCGCCGACCGCGTGGTGACCAACGAAAGTGCCGGGCCGATCACGGCCGGCACCTTCACCGGGACTTACGGCACCTTGGTACTCAACGCCAACGGTACTTACACCTACACGCTCAACACCAACGATGCCGATTTCAAAAACCTGCACGGCGGTGGCAATGGCACGGAAACCTTCGCCTACACCATCACCGATTCCGACGGTGATACCAGCACGGCGAATCTGGTTTTGCAGATCCATAACAATGACGATCCGGTGGTCATCAGCGGACTCGACGTCAATGGCGGCGAACTCACCGTTTACGAGAAAAATCTCACTGACGGGAGCGCACCGGATTCCACCGCGTTGACCCAAAGCGGCACGTTCACCATCACCGCACTCGATGGCGTCACGACGCTGACTGTCGGTGGCATTGCTGTCGTTACCAATGGCGTAGCGGCAGGCTTCCCGCAATCGGTCACCACGCCACTCGGCAGCACGCTGACCATCACCGGTTTCAACGCCACCACCGGCGTGGTCAGCTACAGCTACACCCTGGTCGACAAYGAAGCSCACCCAACCGCCAACGGTGCGAACAATCTGCCWGAGCAGTTCGCCGTYACCGTRGTCGATGACAACGGCACCACCGCCAATGCCACCCTCGACGTGAACATCGTCGATGACCTGCCAAAAGCGGTGGATGACAGTAACTCCGGCACCGCCTCGGAAACCTTGCTGACCCTGTCCGGCAATGTCCTGACCAACGATGTGCAAGGAGCCGACCGCGTACCGACTGGGCCGGTAACTCCGGGCACGTTCACCGGGACTTACGGCACCTTGGTGCTGAATGCCAACGGCACGTACACCTATACTTTGAACACCAACGATGCCGACTTCAAAAATCTGCACGGTGGCGGTAATGGCACGGAAACCTTCGCCTACACCATCACCGATTCCGACGGTGATACCAGCACGGCGAATCTGGTGCTGCAGATCCACAACAACGACGATCCAGTAGTCATCAGCGGCCTCGACGTCAATGGCGGCGAACTCACTGTTTACGAGAAAAACCTCAGCGACGGCAGCGCACCGGATTCCACCGCGTTGACCCAAAGCGGCACGTTCACCATCACCGCACTCGATGGCGTCACGACGCTGACTGTCGGTGGCATTGCTGTCGTTACCAATGGCGT
>NZ_JBFUIR010000050.1:0-34828 GCF_056401755.1 Pseudomonas sp. P4_D7
GACACATGGAATTTCCTTGGCCGATAGAGGCGCAATATCAAGTCTCAACAATATATTAACCGTAAAAGATTTTATAAATACATTTGGTATGAGCCAAGAGCAAGCTGCAATTGAGCTTTTTTCGCTGTTAAAGCCTGAACACCTTTCAGAAGCACGCTGGATAATTTGCCAAGCTCATGCGGCGTGTGATCATGCTCAGAACAAATCGGTTCCAATGAGCTACTTTGTCGGTTTGGAAATCGAAGACCGCTATCTAAAACCAAGAAAAAATAGACCGGAATTTCTTTGGGTTTCACCAGCATTTAGAATCAATGGAAAGATCCGCTCACTAGTATTTAATGCTGGCGCCAATATCCCACTGCCGACCATACGTACTAAAGAAGTAAATGCACTCTATCGCCTCAATGAGTCAATACTCAACGACTTGTTGTTCAAGCTTAGAACCCATTTAGCGCGACCCGGAATCATTGGAGTTTATTAATCGTAACAAGAGAGAGAGAGAGCGGCGGACGAGCGCCGCTTCTACTCTTATTTTACCCCCCCAACAATATCTATAATTTTGCCAGCAGCACCAATCAAGTTTCTCCTATGGAATTTTTTTAGATTTCCAGGCACCATTCTCTAAATGATGGCAACTGGACATTATCGTGACAAAAAACGCAGTTTTCTCAGTTGAAGAGCTGGCCAAGGCAGACTTAGTTATTGACGCTCGATACTCCGGCAGCAGGAACGGAAATGCCAGTGATGACCCGCTTAATAAGATGCTAAAACTAAGCAATCAGGGCGGATTTAGGATAAGAGGTAAAAGAGGATCTCCCAATGTGATTGCTTTGCTATCAAGCATGGAGGATCTTGACTGGCCCGATGAACTCGACCTATCAACTGGGGTGTTCACCTACTACGGTGATAACAAGAAGCCCGGGCGTAAACTGGACGAAACCCATCGCTATGGCAACAATCTTTTGGAGCTTATTTTC
This sequence comes from Pseudomonas sp. P4_D7, assembly GCF_056401755.1. NCBI lineage: Bacteria > Pseudomonadati > Pseudomonadota > Gammaproteobacteria > Pseudomonadales > Pseudomonadaceae > Pseudomonas > Pseudomonas sp. P4_D7. The sequence continues at coordinate 978 of NZ_JBFUIR010000050.1, forward strand.
GAGCGGCAACACTCTGGCGACAGGGCAGATATCCCACCCATTTTCGTTTTTACCAAAGCAGGAATCTATCGAGATGTAATTTTCAGGGGGCTTGCCGTTCCGGGTCGAATCGGAAGCACTCACAACGATGATTTGGTAGCTGTGTGGCATGCCAGCAAAGGTCAGCGCTTTCAGAACTACAGAGCGACGTTCACAATTCTCGACTTGCCAGAGATTTCCCGGGATTGGCTGACGGACATCATCAATGGCATGCGAGCAAGCGATAGCGAACACGCACCGTTTGAATGGATGAAATGGGTTCGCTCCGGGCAATACACTCCTCTGATTGCCAAGCGATCTCAGCCTATCCGCTCAAAAAAGGAACAGCTGCCATCTTCGAAGGAAGACATGAAAATGCTTTCGATCCTACACAAGCATTTCGAGTCAGATCCGTATGCATTTGAGGCGTGCGCAGCACATCTGGTGAGGGTTTGTTTGCCTGATACGGTTGAACTCGATCTGACGAGGCGGTATCGCGATGGTGGTCGAGACGGTACGGGAAAACTCAGAATTGGAAGGCCAGAAACCTCAGTTCTAGTAGATTTTGCAATCGAAGCTAAATGCTACGGGATTGCTAACTCAGTAGGCGTTCGTGAAGTATCCAGGTTGATTTCTCGCCTACGGCACCGACAATTTGGCGTGATTATCACCACCTCCTGGCTTCATGACCAAGCCTACAAGGAGATAGTAGAAGACGGCCATCCCGTGATGATCCTTGCAGGAAGAGACATTGTTGAGCTTCTTCGCGAAACTGGACTTCAGGACAGCAATGCAGTGATGTCATGGTTGAACATGAGCTTCCCTTTGACTGAGGTGTGAATGAGTGCAGACATAGTCACCCCCGAGCATCGCTCCAGTATCATGTCCAAGATTCGGGGAAAGAACACAAAACCAGAAATGGTCTTGCGTTCACTATGTCACCAGATGGGGCTCCGATTCCGCCTGCACAGAAGAGACCTGCCGGGAACACCTGATCTGGTGTTCCCGAAATATCGCCTATGTATGTTCGTTCACGGCTGTTTTTGGCACCGCCATCCCGAGTGTAAATATGCATATATGCCAAAAAGCAGGGTCGATTTTTGGCAAACCAAATTTACGAAAAATGTTGAAAGGGATCTCAATGCCCAACAGGCTCTGATCGATCTGGGATGGCGGGTGGTAACTATCTGGGAGTGCCACACAAAAAACAGAGATCTCCTACGCGTTGAAATCCAAAAGGCATTCAACATTGAAGCCTAAGGACTACATGCCTCTTCACCTCAAAATAGTTGGCGTTTTTGAAGGCTTGACCATGCAGCGCTGAGCCCCTAGGCTCACAACTCGGCGCCTAAGAAACGCCTTAAACCAGAGCGGTCCTCCGCACCCGACAGTCATGCGGCTTTTTTTCGTCTGCGGTTTCTCTACGCCTGCGAAAAATCCCGTTATGTCGGGAGTGGGCGAATACAAGACCCGAAAGGGGAATATGTCCGGCCCGTCTCTGGTGGGTTTCTTAGCTCCCGACACCCTAACGAATGCCCTAAGAAAGCAGCCAGAGGTAAATGGAAATGCCTGAATATCAAACCTTCATGATGAAGGTGAATCGCTGTACCCGTACAACGCCCTCGTCGCTTCCGACCCCGGAGGCTCGCCATGACTGAGCCACTTTTACCGACTCGATTTACTCGCAACAAAACGCACCTGCATGCCGTTCTGGTTGAGAACCAGGTGTGGTTCTGCGTCCATGATCTAGGGCGGTTGATGGGTAAACATCTTGATGAGCGCCAGCTACGCAAACTCGATGCAGATCAGCGTCAGTTGATGTGCGTGGAGCTTTTCGGCGAAATAGAAGAACAGTGGATGGTGAGTGAATCTGGCGTGTACGCGTTACTGATTTATCACTACTGTCCTGAGTACCGACAGCTTCGTGAGTGGGTGACGCTTCAGGTTGTGCCAACGCTGCGTGATGCTCGACCGTCRCGATCTGTGGAGCGTCCGACGTTGAGTGTTTTGAGCTGGCCGCAGATGTCGCTGAGTACGTTGCACTGGCAGGATGAGCCGTGGATTCGCTTGCGGGATATGCCTTGTTTGTTGGCGAATGATCCGTTTAATCGTCATGAGTCCTGGTGGCGTAAGGCTTCGCGATTGTTGCGTGGAGGCTGAGGGTTTCAGAGTCCGCTGTTTGAGTTTTCAAGCAGCGGATTTTTTGTGGCCAAAAGTCCTTGGGACAGCTCCGCTGCCCATCGGGGATAAATCCCCTCACCACATTTGAAACGTGTTGCTGCCGGGCGGGTGTCTGGATTCGATATTGAGTTGATGCCACCAATCGCAAGCAAGCTGGCTCCCACAGATTCCGCATCATCCTGAAAACAATCAGTGCAACCCGCGCCACCTCCCGCTATTAATACCCCTCCCCCACTCAAGGATCCGAGCCCCACCATGAAATTCGATCTCGCCTACTGCCTCAGCCTCGACGACAAGTTGTCGATCTATGACGTTCGCGATCTCAATTTCGATGAGACGGTTGCCTTCGACTCTGCGAAGGAACACTTCCAGTGCCCCAACGATGCCTGTCGTTCGGCGTTCGAGGCTTCCAATGAGTTGGGTACGTTCAACGCAAAGAACGTGAATTACGTGCGCACGCCGCACTTCAAGAATCTACCGACCACGCAGCATGTGGCGGGTTGTCCGTATGTGAGTTTGAAGGCCTCGGCTTCGGGCGTTGAAACGGCGGATGGCGAGGTGGATGACGGGCGTGAGGAACACTTCCCATCAGAGTTGTTGCTGACCCGGCGTGAGTATGTGCGCAAGCCTGTCGCGCCAGCGGGGGCGGCGGATGTGTTGCGCGATGATCCGGTGCGGGTGGCGACGGAGAGTGGTAAAGATTCGGCGGGTCGTGAATCGGCGCCGGACAAGACCAGTGTGTTTGCGCATCCGGTGGAGTGTTTTGTTTCGAACTTCGCGGACAAGGAGTTGCTTAAGCGCATGCCGTTGAAGGTCGGCGAGCATACGGCGCCGTACAGTTCGTTCTTCAAGAAGATTGAGTATCTGACGGACAACAAGGGGCTGATTTACTGGGGGCGGATCAAGAAGATCGAGGACTTCCACAGTGCCAGTTTTCGTATCGATTTCGAGGACAAGGTCTGGTTCAAGAAGCCCGAGGACAGTAAGAAGAAGCCGTATCCGGTCAGTGTTTATCTGAACAAGAAGCTGATCGACAACTACCGCAAGCGCAAGGCGTTTCTGGAGGAGATCAAGCACGCGGTGGATAGCGACAAGGCGTTGTTCTGTTTCTTCTATGGGGTGACGCCGGAGTTGAAGCAGGTGCCCGGCAAGAAGAACCCCGAAAAGCCTTTCGAGGTCTTCAATGCCAATATCGAGAACCTGGATCACTTCATTATTCGTGAAGCGCCGGGGCTGGAGTGATGGTTAGTCTTGGGGCAGTTGCAGTTTGACGGCGCCGGGGTGTTGTTTGATCAACGAGTACGGCAGGATCGACCAGTCGGGTGAATCGCAGGCTCGCTCGACGCGGGCGAAATACGCGCCGATGTACAAACCTTTTTCGGTGAAGTGCCAGTTGGAATAGCTCCAGTTGTCTTCATTGGTGAAGTCGCAACTGTCTTCATCTCCGCCTGCCGGTTTCTTCATTTCATCCGGGTACAGCGCGGTGAGTTGCTTTATTAGCCACGGCTTGAAGATTTCGCGTTGGTACTTTGAGCGCGCTGCGTCTTCAGCCTCGGTCAATGGCTGGTCACCACCTCGGTAACGATCAGCGTGAAGGATTGGCTGACCCTCGCCCACCCAGAGCACGTCTTCGAGCGACAACGGATGGCCGGTTTTCACATCGATGTTGAGCGGTGAATCGCCGAAGTCTGGGTGCGCACCGCCGCAGTCGTAGCTGGTGGAGATGTTCAGGCTGATGACGCTGGGCGAGATAAATGTCGGGGTGACATCCTGGAGGAATTCGGCGTAACCGCGACCTCGCAACTGGCAACCGTAGTAACTGATGGYCTCGTCCCAAAAGCGCCCGAGCAATTGCTGGTTAACCCGTTGCAGATCTTCTTTTGGCATCCCGGATTCGATGCTGAACATGGACATCTTGGTATCAGGCTCTTCCCACCATTGCAGGGAGTAGCCCATGAAGTCCTGCTTTTTACCAGGTTTGAGTTTCAATCCCTGAAGCCGCAGATATTCGTAGGGCTCGCTCTTGGGCAACTTGGCGATGTAGGGCAATGCATTCGCCGGAACTTCGGGAAGTGGCGTATCGGTAACGAGCACGGGCAGTTTTTTGCCTTTAGCGTTTTGCCATTCGCCCTTCCAGCCGGCCTCAATCGGTTTCAGTTTGAGGGTCGGTAATGGCTTGTCCGGGTCCATACGATTGCTGCCCTCTGTGAGCAGCAAGACGTCATTTTTATAAGTACCGTTAAGCTCTAGATCGCGGTGAAATTTCTCATAGAAGTAGCGACCGGTGACTTGCTCCGGGTCACTGGTGTCGACTTCGAACACGATCGGCATTTTGCCCAACGTGCCGGTGAATACCATCCGGTTATCTTCGGCCTGCGCGGTGGATAGTAGCGAGAACAGCACAGCAGCGCAGGTTGCCAGGCGCATCAGTCCCTTGAGCATTGATCGATCCTTGAAAGAGGCGGAGGCCGCGCCGGCACTTGAGGGCCGGCGCAGATAAATTCGGGGGGATTATGGAGAGAACAAATCAGGGATGCGAGGCCCGCAGTGACTTTCAGGCTATTGCAGTTCACTCTGAAACGCCTCGATCTTCCGCTCTGCCTGTTTGCGTCGCTCCAGCGCAGCCTGAATGCCAGACTCATCGACAGCGCAATATTGGCGCAACCAGTGGGCGATCATTTCTTCATCTGGCCTGAAGTAATCCTTGCGCCCTTTGCTGTTTCTGAGTCGACTGTTCATCTGCGCATCGAACCCGATGGCCGCGCGTTCGCCCTGCGGCAAACAACCCCACTCGGCGGCACAGTCCTGAAAAAACCAGGCGATCTGCTCAATGTGCTGTTGTGCACCCCGATGGCTGCGACGATAGAAACGATGTTCTGCGCAGGCTTCGTCAAAACGATCCGACAGGATTCCCGCGTCAGCCCATTGCATGAAATCATGGTTGATCGCGTCGCGTAGCAAGCCTTCGCGCCAGCGTTCGACAAATCCTGCGACAAACCCTTCAGCATCGGCCTTTTTGGCATCGGCGAGGATCATGCAATAGCGGGTTTGCACATGGATGACGAGCAACACGTGTTTGCGTTGGACGGTGATTGCGTGCACGAGCCACTGCTCGTTGGAGCTGCCCGGTTGATCATCTTCGATAACTGCGGTCGGGGGTTTAGCGTCCACCGGAGTGATCACTTTGCCTTTGTGAACACGGCTGAAAAACTTACTGGCGGCTTCGGTGCAATTGAAGATCAACATCCGGGTTCTCTGGTAGTTGCTGGAGTATGGCGCTCAATTACCGATTTTGATTTCTTCCGCTGTAACCTGGCAATGATTCATTTAAGCGAAATGCACAGCAGCACAATAATCAGCAACCCGATATAGACCCAGGCATGAACCCGATCCGGGATCCGTCCAATCCATGGCGCGGCCAAGCGTATCCCGATGAGTGAGCCAACCGTCAGCACCGCAAAGGCGAGCAGATCCACATACCCGACAAACCACGCGCCCAGGTCAGCCTGACTGAACCCTGCTAACGCCATGTACGTCAGCGTCCCGGCCAATGCCACCGGCACACTCAACGGATTGGCCATGGACGTCGCTTGCGACATGCTCAATCCACAACGGCGCAACAGCGGCACGGTCATGACGCTGCCTCCTACACCCAGAAACGTCGCGATGGCGCCGATGCCTACACCACCTGCGGAAGTTTCCGTAGCGCCAAGTCGGCGTGGGATGACATCTGGGTTCTGAGTGAGAAAGCCACGTCGCAGCAGGCAGTCGACGATGGTCACGCCGAGGTAGCCGATGAACGCATAGCGAATCACTTCGCCGCTGACCCACACCGCCGCTATTGCGCCAACGACCGCACCCACTCCGATGAACCCACCCAACGGCCAAAGGTAATGGCGGATGAGATTGCCGGCGCGACGGTGTTTGTCGGTGGCGATCAGGGCGTTGACGATCATCACGCAGGTCGAGGTGGCGACAGCGATGTGCATTGCCGACTGGCTGATCGGGTCGTCTGCGCCGTGGCTGGCGGTGAGCAGGCGATACAGCAGCGGCACCACGACGAAGCCGCCGCCGAAGCCGAACAGGACGGCGGTGATGCCGGTCAGGCAACCGAAGAGGGTCAGCAGTAAATAGAACATGACGAGGTTTCCGTGAAAGGAGAGCGATCGACGATAGAGCGGCATCGCTTGGCCTGCTTCAGCAAGTCAGCCAATAATGTTTGCGTTTACGCCAATCACCGAGTAACGCCTGATGCGCAATGTTTCGATCAATCTGCTGGATGACACGCCGCGCGCGGTGGTGGCGATCGGTACGGATTATTCCCACGGTCACTTGCTGCCTTTTCACACGCATCGTCGGGCGCAATTGTTGTACGGCGCGACCGGGGTGATGCAGGTCAGCACTCACGACGGTAACTGGGTTGTGCCGCCGCAGCGCGCGGTATGGATTCCACCGGGGGTGGCGCATGAGGTGTTGATGCTCGGGGTCAGTACTCGCAGTGTGTACATCGAACCGGGCGCAGTGGATCTGGGGGAGCGCTGCCAGGTAATCAGCGTGTCACTGTTGATGCGGCATTTGCTGATGGAGGCGGTGGAAGTACCGCTGACCTATGACCTCGGCGGGCGAGATGGCGTATTGATCGATCTGTTGCTGCATGAATTGACGCGAAGTGCGCCGCTGCCGTTGCACATTCCGCTGCCGCCTGACGGAAAACTCCTGTCTCTGTGTCAGAACTTTCTGCATCAGCCGTACGCCCACCAATCGCCACAGCAATGGGCCGACCAATTACACATAAGCTTGCGTACCTTCAACAGACTGTTTCGCCAACAAACCGGGCTGAGCTTCAGACAATGGCGGCAGCAGGCTTGCGTGGTTCTGGCGCTGGCACGCTTGGCCTCGGGTGAAGCGGTGACGCGCATCGCACTGGACTTTGGTTATGAAAGCCCGGCGGCGTTCTCGACGATGTTCCGGCGGATCCTCGGGCAGGCACCGTCCGTCTGGTTGGAGGCGGCAAATTAGCGCAAATCAAAAAATGCGTTTGATCCCGGCCGAAAACAACTGTACAAAAACACAGTACATTTTCAATCAGCACTCTTGAGCCCGGAGCACACCATGGCCTCTCTTGCGATGAACCACATCCTCGAACGCATTGCCCTTTTCCAGTTCACCCCGACGCACTGCGTCCAGGCCCGAGCGATGCTGGGCTGGAGCGTGGAACAGCTATCGCGGGAGGCTGAGATTTCGGTTGAAGACATTCAACGCTTTGAAGCGCAGCAGGATGTAGCGGATGCGGCGCGACTGGCGTTGGCTTACCGGTTCGAGGCGCAGGGGCTGGTGTTCTTTCCCGGGTTTGCACCGGGGCGTAGTGCGAGTGTTCAGGGCGTGTCGTCGGAAGCGATGGGGCGTGGGGATTTTGCGATGGCTGAGTAAGGATAAAAACATGAGCGAGATCGAAGAAAGCACAGGCAATGTTTATCAAGATTTAGAGCTTGAGCGTGCAAGCGAGATGCTGATCAAGTCCGAGTACGCCACAAAATTGATCTCGCTTATCGCGTCCACCGACATAAGCGAATCTGAAGCCGCACAAAGACTGGGAATACCTCTGGAGAATCTCCAGCAAATCCTTCGTGGAAAATTCCGGGAGGTACCCGTTACTACGATGGCCGATTACAACATCAAGATTTCAGGGCTTGTTTCTGGAGCAACCGGTTCGCCCCCTTAGGCGCGAACCGTCTTCACCTGATCAAGCGCTCTGCACCACACCCTCACTCTCCCCTTCAACCGCCAACCACCACGCCTCCCCGCGTTGCGGTTGAGCGATATTGAACGCCTCCCCCATCTGCGGCGTGGTAATTGAAACACTGCGTTCCCACGCCAGTGCCAGAATCCGGTCGAACGGTTCGTGCCAGGCGTGCATCGCCAGGTCGAAGGTGCCGTTGTGGATCGGGAAGAGCCAGCGACCCTTGAGGTCGATGTGCGCTTGCAAGGTTTCTTCCGGCTGCATGTGCACGTGTGGCCATTCGACGTTGTAGGCGCCGGTTTCCATCAGGGTCAGGTCGAACGGGCCGAACTGTTCGCCGATGCGTTTGAAGCCGTCGAAGTAGCCGCTGTCGCCGCTGAAGAAGATCCGCGTGTCGCCGTCGATCATTACCCAGGATGCCCACAGGGAGCTGTTGCCATCGAACAGGCCACGGCCGGAAAAATGCTGCGACGGTGTAGCAACGAAGCGGATGCCGGCAATCTCGGCGCCCTGCCACCAATCGTACTGACGGACTTTGCTGGCATCGATGCCCCATTTGATCAGGGTGTCGCCGACGCCCAGTGGCGTGAGGAACAGGTTGGTCTTGGCGGCCAGTCTGAGCACGGCCTGGTAATCGAGGTGGTCGTAGTGGTTGTGCGACAGAATCACCGCTTCGATCGGCGGCAACTGGTCGATGCTGATCGGCGGCTGGTGGAAGCGTTTCGGCCCGGCCCACTGCACTGGTGATGCGCGCTCGGCGAAGACCGGGTCGGTGATGAAGAATTTGTCGCGCAGTTTCAGCAGCAAGGTCGAGTGACCGAGGCGATAGACGCTGTGATTGGGCGCTGCCAGCAGCTCTTCCCGAGTCAATGCTTGCACCGGGATAGGCGCAGCGGGCCGGGTGTTGCGCGGTTTGTGGAAAATCATGTTCCACATGATCCGCAGCATTTTGCGCAGGCCTTCGCGTTGCACCGGCGCATGATTACGAAACAGGCCTTGAGCCTGTCGAGAGGCTTCAGGCGTGGATGTGTTATCCGGGATCAAAACTGGATTGGCCATGACTGAATGACTCCAGAAAAACCGCGCAATTCGCGGTTTCTCCACGGTTGGGACGATAAATGGCCAAAGCTGCACGCATAGGCCGAACTGTCTGTTTTTTAGGTTGCGAGGATTAACGCAACATTACACTGGGCGGTGTAGTTTCTAGGTTGCATCAAAGCGGATGACAAGTAAACTGCCAAGTGTAATTTCACCCTTTCACTGCCGAAGCGTACTTATGACAGCTCCACAACGCCTCACCGACCGTAAACGCGAAGCCATTATTCAAGCGGCGATTACCGAATTCCGTGCCAACGGTTTCGAGATCACCAGCATGGACAAAATCGCGGCCACCGCCGGTGTGTCGAAGCGCACGGTGTACAACCATTTCCCCAGCAAAGAAGAGTTGTTCGCCGAAATTCTCAACCAGTTGTGGGCACGAATCAGCGCAGAGCAATCCGTCGTCTATAACCGCGATCAGCCCTTGCGCGAGCAATTACGGCCGATGCTCCAGGCCAAAATGCAGTTGATGGCTGACGAGAATTTCCTGACCCTGGCCCGTGTGGCAATTGCCGCCACCATTCACTCGCCGGAGCGCGCGCAGAACATGGTCGAGCGCATGGGCAAGCGCGAGGAAGGTCTGACCGTGTGGATTCGCGCCGCGCAGGCTGACGGCCGACTGAAACCGGTCGATCCGGAATTCGCCGCACAGCAAGTACAAGGCTTGCTCAAGACCTTCGCTTTCTGGCCGCAGATGTCTATGGGCCGAGCCGCCCTCGATGTCGATATGCAGAACAGTGTCGCCGAATCGGCGCTGCAGATGTTTCTGGCCCACTATCAGCTCTAAATCGCCCCTCTCCTGCGCGAACCATCGACTAAATGGCTCGGAAGGACACTGATTATTCCCGTTGGAATAAATGACAATGTCCGACAATCGACCGACGAACGGTTAGCCTGAGAAAATACTGCAAAGTATTTCAGGATGAATTTCGCGCAGGGCATCATGGAAAACCAACGCGGCAAAGGCTTGTCATTCGCCAGACGTATTTATCTGCCCAGAGCCATTGGCTTGGGCGTGGGATTCTTCAGCGTCGCTGCGGCGTTGTATCCGCTGAACATGCCCGACTGGCTGTGGGCGCTGTTGTTGTTTAACGGTTTCGCCTGGCCGCACTTGGCTTACCAGATATCCACGCGCTCGGCGTTCCCGTATCAGGCTGAACGCCGCAATTTGTTATACGACTCGATGTTCGGCGGTTTCTGGGCGGCGTGCTTTCAGTTCAACCCGCTGACCACCGTGACCATCCTGTCGATGATGACCATGAACAACGTTGCCGCCGGCGGCCAACGTCTGTTCGTGTTCGGCGCCCTCGCGCAACTCGCCGGTGTACTGCTGGGCTGGGCGATTTTCGGTGGCAAATTCAGCCTGACGATGACCCAAACGCAAGTCTGGGCCTGCCTGCCGATGCTTACTCTTTATCCGCTGGCGCTGGGCATGGTCTGTTATCACCTGGCGATCAAACTCTCCCAACACAAACGCGCACTGAGTGCCCTGAGCCGCACCGACAGCCTCACCGGCCTGCTCAATCACGGGGCCTGGAAAGACCTGCTGCACCTGAAATTTCAGCAGTGCCGCCAACACAACACCCAAGCCACTCTGGCGTTGATCGACATCGACCATTTCAAGGAGATCAACGACAGTTTTGGGCACATCGTCGGCGATGAGGTGCTGCGGCAATTGAGTCAGGAGCTCAAACGCCTGCTGGACCAGTACGAATTGGCCGGGCGCTACGGCGGTGACGAGTTCTGCGTGATCCTGCCGACACTGCCCCTGCACAAGGCCGAGGCCCTGATGGAGCAATTGCGCGAGGCATTGCAGCAGTACCGTCATCCGCAGGTGCGAGAGTTGCGAGTGGGCCTGAGTATCGGTTTGGCGCGCTATCAATACTTGTACAAGGATGCACTGGACTGGCTGGACGATGCCGACAAAGCGCTCTACATCGCTAAACACACGGGCCGCAATACCATCAGTGTGGCCTTGACCAGGACCGCGACAGACAACGTCGACGCCTAAAAAGTTATACAAAATTACAAATAATTACTTCCTTGTACAAGTTTATGAAGTTTTGTATAAGTAGCCATCTGCCAGCTAAGGAATACTGGTATTGAGCAGTCATTGCCGAATGCCGTCCGCGCATTCGGTCTGCCGGCGCGGAAATAGGGACTGAATCCTCGATCTTCCCCACTTCCTGAGTACTGCGAACATGTTCTTTAATCGCCACAAAGCCGTCGTCGACGATCTTCAGCGCACCCTCACCGAACAAACGGGCCTGCTCGATGCGATCAATCGCTCGATGGCGGTCATCGAGTTCGACCTCGATGGTGTGGTGCTGCGCGCCAACGACAACTTTCTCAAGACCATGGGTTACACCGCCGAACAAGCGATCGGCCAGCCCCATCGGCGTTTTTGCACGCCAGAATTCGGGCGCAGTGCTCAATACACTGATCTGTGGTCACGTCTGAAAAACGGCCAGTTTCAGTCCGGTACGTTTGAACGGGTCGACGGCAAGGGCCAGCCGATCTGGCTGGAAGCCAGCTACAACCCGATCAAGGATGCTTCGGGACGGGTGGTGAAAGTGGTCAAGTACGCCATGGACGTGACCGCCAAGGTGCAGCAGGAAAGCGAAGCCAACGCCAAGTTGCAGGCGATCGACCGGGCCATGGCGGTCATCGAGTTCAACCTCGACGGCAGTATTCTCACGGCCAATCAGAATTTTCTGACGCGCATGGGTTACACCCTCGCCGAGCTGAAAGGTAAACATCACCGTTTGTTCTGCACGCCGGCGCTGGTCAACAGCAGCGCTTATGAGGATTTCTGGCGGCGCTTGAATCAGGGCGAACTTTTCCAGGGGCAGTTCGAACGCGTGGATAAACGCGGGCAAACGGTGTGGCTGGAAGCCAACTACAACCCGGTCTACGACGCTGCCGGGCGCTTGTGCAAAGTGGTGAAGTTCGCCTCCGATGTGACCGCGCGCGTCGAACAACACGAACAGGACGCACGCAGTGCCAGCGCGGCGTATCACATCTCGGTAGCGACGCGAAAAGTCGCCGAGCAAGGTACGCAGGTGATCCAGCAAGCCGCCAGCGAAATGCGCGAAATCGCCGAAGACATCGCCCAGTCTTCAACGCTGATTGCGCAACTGGGGGAACGCTCCGAGCAGATCACCGCCATCGTCAACACCATCCGCTCGATTGCCGACCAGACCAATCTGCTGGCGCTCAACGCTGCAATTGAAGCCGCCCGCGCCGGTGAACAGGGCCGCGGGTTTGCCGTGGTTGCCGACGAGGTGCGCCTGCTGGCGGGGCGTACCAGCGGCTCGACGGCGGAGATATCCACCATGATCGGTTTGATCCAGAGCGAAACCCGTCAGGCCATCAAGAGCATGGAAGGCACCCGGGGCCGTGCGGCTGAAGGCGTCGAATTGGCGAATCAGGCGGGGACGGTGATTCTGCAGATTCGTGATGGTGCCAGTGAGGCGGTGGATGCGGTGAGCATGTTTGCCAATGAGCGGGTGCCGGGTTAAAGGCAGGTAGACCGCGTCGTTGCCTTCGCGAGCAAGCTCGCTCCCACAGGGGTTAGGTTGATCACAATATGTGTGAACACACCGGCTACCTGTGGGAGCGAGCTTGCTCGCGAAGGGGCCGGCCGCCACAACGCAGGGCTATAGTGACTACACGTCCCATGCCCTGCCGAGTGCACCATGACCACTGAAAAACCCGCAGTGCCTGAAACAGCTCCAGTCGACCACCTGCGCTTCCACCGCCCCCACGCCCACCTCAACACCACCTTCGGCAACGACAGGTTTGCGCTGCGCGCCGAGGCGTTCGCGCGGTTCTTCGGCACGCCGCTGTTTCTCGGTGCGCAAACCGTGATCGTCGCGGTGTGGATCGGCCTCAACGTGTCGGGCGTGACGCAATTCGACGTTTACCCGTTCATCCTGCTCAACCTCGCGTTCAGCCTCCAGGCCGCCTATGCCGCACCGCTGATTCTGCTGGCACAAACCCGTCAGGCCGCCCGCGACAAGGCACAAGCCGATGCCGATGCGCTACACCGTGAAGCGCTGGCACAGGCCAATACCGAGCGTCAGGCCCAAGCGGCGAAGAACACCGCGCAACTGCTTGAGCTGCTGGAGCAGAACACCCGCCTCACCGAGATGACCAAAAACCTCACCGAACGCATCGCCAGTCTGACCAGCGAACTGCACGATCATATGCGCCAGAACCCGCAGCGCTGATCACGGCAAACGCAGTACCCGCCCGAGTTCATCGAACAACGTCACCACCGAGCGCAAGGCTCGGCAATCCGGGCGTGTCAGCAACCACAGCGCGGTGTCGTAACCGTGCAGCGGCTCGCTCAACGCCTGCACACCCTCGGTGATGAGGAAGTCCGGTAATGCCGCCACACCGAGGCCTGCGCGAACCAACTCCGTGACTGACAACATACTGTTGCAGCGATAGCCCGGGGTGACACCGGGTAGATGCTGACGACGCCAGGCGACAGTCGGATGATCGGGCAAAAAGTCATCCGGGGCGATCCAGGTCAACGCCGTCAGATCCGAAGCATCGACATTTTGCAGATAACGCAAACTGGCGCAGACGCGGTAGGAAATCGTCGCCAGTTGCCGTCCGACCAGATGCTCGGGCGGTGTCCGCGTCAGGCGCAGAGCAATGTCGGCATCACGGCGACTGAGGTTGGCGAAGTCGTTGGAGGTGCTCAGTTCGATGGTCAACGCCGGATAATTGGGCATGAACTGCGCCAGCGCCGGCAGCAGCAAACCCTGCAACACCGAATCGGTGCAGGTCAGACGCACCGTGCCGCTGACCACTTCGCCGCCCTGCTCCACGCCGATACGTGCGGCTTCCAATGCCTGTTCGGCGCGTTCAGCTTGCTCGGCCAGCGTCTGCGCGAGGTTCGTCGGCAGGTAACCGGCACGGCTTTTTTCGAACAATTGCTGGCCGAGTGCGGCTTCGAGACGGCGCACGGCGCGGAATACCGTCGACACATCGACCTTCAACAGCTGCGAAGCCCGGGCCAGAGAGCCGCCACGCACCAAGGCGAGAATCAGGGCGAGGTCGGGGTAGTCGAGCTGATAGTGCGTGGCTGCATTGATCACTTGGGCAAACGCCAATGTTGAGTGCGTGAACGCCAATCTATAGTGAGTGCCATCAATCAACAAGCGCAGGGAACTCCCATGGAAAACAGCGCCATCCGTATCGCCCTGATTGGCGATTACGACCCGCAAGTCACCGCCCACCAAGCCATTCCCGTCGCCCTCGGCCTGGTCGCCGAACACCTCAATCGCAACGTGCATTTCGAATGGTTGCCCACCGAGCAGATCCACGCCGATACGCCGCTCGAGCGGTTCGACGGTTTCTGGTGCGTACCCGCCAGCCCTTACAAAAGTGAAGCCGGCGCACTTCGGGCGATCCGTTTTGCCCGCGAACAGCAGCGCCCTTTCCTCGGCACCTGCGGCGGTTTTCAGCATGCGGTGCTGGAATTTTCCCGCAATGTGTTGGGCTGGATGGATGCGGAACATGGTGAAACATCACCCGACTCAGAACGCGCGGTACTCACGCCGTTGACCTGTTCGCTGGTCGAAGCGGTGGACAGCATTCACTTGGTGCCCGGCTCGTTGATCGCCAAGGCGTACGAAACGTCTGAGATTCGTGAAGGTTATCGCTGCCGCTTCGGTGTTAATCCGCTGTTCGAACAGCAACTGTTGGGCGATCGGCTACAGGCGGTGGGGCATGATTCGTCAGGGGATTTACGCGCGATTGAACTCAAGGATCAGCGGTTCTTTGTCGCGACGTTGTTTCAACCGGAGCGTACCGCGCTACTAAAAGGGCAGATGCCGCCGCTGGTGCGCGCGTTTGTCGAAGCTTGTGCGGAGGCACGTTGATGGCGTCCTGCTTTGCGGTGATTTTTACCTCGACCCGCACCGAGGGTGACAACGGCTATGCCGAGGCGGCTGAACGCATGGAATTGTTAGTGCGTGAACAGCCGGGATTTCTCGGGGTGGAGTCGGTTCGCGGCGTGGATGGCGTCGGGATTACGGTGTCGTATTGGCAGAGCGAAGCGGCGATTCTGGCGTGGCGACAGAACCCTGAGCATCGGCTGGTTCAGGAGCGCGGACGCTTGCAGTGGTATTCGGCGTTTCATACGCGGGTGTGTCGGGTTGAGCGTGAATATCGGTTCGGGCAATAAAATGGCGGCGCATTGTCGGCCGCCTTCGCGAGCAAGCTCGCTCCCACAATGGATTTGTGATCGACGCAGATCCAATGTGGGAGCGAGCTTGCTCGCGAAGAGGCCCGCACTGTCACAGATAATCTCAGCCCCGAACCAGACTCCGTACCGCGACAATCTCCGGCACTTCAACCCTGCTCATATAAACGCGCAACGGCTCGGTAATGTTGATCCGCTCATCGATGTTCTGATCCAGCAACAACTGAATCAACTCGCGTTTAAGGGTCATGGTCTGCGCCGTCGCCGGCGCCCAGACGAATTCATTCACAGGAATAATGCCGTCATCCGCCACGTCCATGCCGAACGAATCTTCGCTGAAACGCACGATGTATTGACCGGTCTTGCGGTTGAGGCCGACAAAACCCTTGAGATCGTCGGCAGCCTGGCAGATGAGTTGGGAGGTGATGCGCATGGTAAACCTCACGAAAAATGATCGATGGTTTACACGCAGGGCAACGGAGCGGCCCGCCCTCTGCCGGGACGTCTGCCGAGGGCAAGCGTACTGCAAACCGCGCCACAAAAGTGCAGGAAAAATCGCTTTTAATACGTTTATGTCGGTCCTGCGATAGCACGCAATCGATTCAGTTGTTAAAAGGTACGTCTTTGAAAATGCCCTGCGAAAGGAACTCGAACATGCCCGCCACTTTCACCAAAAGCGCTCTGGTCCTGAGCCTGCTGCTCGGTCTTGGTCAGGCACACGCAGCCAGCCAAACCGACCCGAAAGCGATCGCTGCCGCCAACGGCATCCCGCACCCGGCCGTGATTGCTCACCGTGGCGCGTCCTTCGATGCACCGGAATCCACCGCAGCGTCCTACAAACTGGCCCGCGACCTCGGCGCCGATTACCTGGAAATGGACCTGCAGCGCAGCAAGGACGGCGTGTTGTTCGCCCTGCACGACGACAACCTGCAACGCACCACCGACGTCGCCAGCAAGTTTCCGGAGCGCAAGGACGCCTCGGCCACCGCGTTTACCATGGCCGAACTGAAAACCCTCGACGCCGGCAGTTGGTTCAACGCCAAGTACCCAGATCGCGCCCGCCCGTCCTACGCCGGACTGAAAATTCTGACCCTCGATGAAATCATCGACATCGCCCAGGCCAATCCGCAACACAAGCCGGGCCTGTACATCGAGACCAAAGAGCCGCAGCTGTTTCCCGGGATCGAGAAAGACCTCAAGGAAAAACTCCAGGATCGCGGCTGGCTGAGCCCGGCCGGTTCGAAGCTGGCGAAAAGTGCGCTGGGCGTGGGTCAGGGCAAAGGCAAGGTGATCCTGCAGACGTTCGAGAAAAACAGCCTCGCCCTGCTGGAAAAAGAAATGCCGCAAGTGCCGAAGATCCTCCTGCTGTGGGTCGGCGAAGGCAGCATCGAGCCGAAATCGAAAGTGACCTTTGCCGAGTCCGGCGAGAAAGACAAAAACGTTTTCTACGGCAAACAAGAGCCGAAGTCCGAAGCCGAATTCAAGCAATGGGTGGACTACGCCAAGTCGCAAGGTGCCATCGGTACCGGCCCGTCGGCGAAGTTGACCAAGGGCGGCGATCAGAGCTATTCGGATCTGGTGCAACCGTGGATGAACCAGTACACCCACGATCAGGGCATGCTGGTGCACGTCTACACCGTTGATGAGCCGGTGGACTTCGAGAAAGTCATGGCGGCCGGTGTCGACGGCATCTTCACCAACCGCGCCAGCGAATTGTTGAAGTTCTACAAACGCCCGGCGGCTGGCACGGTTGATCAGGTGTTGAAGAACAACGGTTTCTGATCTGAAATCCAGGCGCCTTCATCACGGGCAAGCCACGCTCTCACAGGTTCTGTGCAGGTGCATGGCTTGCCCGTTTTGTTTGGGTGCAGGGTTTTAAGGGTGAGTTAAGTTGCGCTGGTTAACCTGAGGCCACTTAAACGAGTCACCCAAGGAATGAACCGATGAAAACTTTGACTGCCCTGTTTACCGCCACTGCCCTGACCCTCACTGCTGGCGTGGCCCTGGCTGATGTCCGCGTCGACCAGATCCCGCAACTGGTCAAGGAAGGCAAGATCAAGTCGCTGGAATCGATGAATGCCGAAGCGCTGAAACTGCATCCGGGTGCGACTATTACTGACACGGACCTGGATAACCACTTCAACGGTTATGAGTATGAAGTTGAATTGAAAACTGCTGATGGCAAAGAGTTCGATGTGGACTTTGATGCGACCACTGGCAAGGTGTTGAGCAACAAGCAAGACACTTGATACCGCGTATAAAGCAAGCCGCACGATTGAGAGATCGTGCGGCTTTTTTGTGTCTGGTGTTTGGCCCGGTTGATGTGTTGTCAGTGAGATTTTCTCCCCCTCACCCCAGCCCTCCCGAAACGTCGGACCGCCCCCAAGGGGGCGAGGGGGAAAGGGAGCCGATCGGGGGGTTATTCAAGACCTGAGTTCGACTCGATGTTTCAGGTCGGCGTAACGCAAATAATCACCCCGGTCAGTCCCCTCTCCCTCTGGGAGAGGGCTAGGGTGAGGGGAAAGGGAGCCGATCGGGGGCTATTCAAGGCCTGAGTGCGCCTCGAAATCTCAGGTCGGCGTAGCTCGCATAATCACCACGGTCAGTCCCCTCTCCCTCCGGGAGAGGGCTAGGGTAAGGGGAAAAGGCATCACACCGAGGTGCTGACCAACGACCCCGAAGTGCTCGAGTCGGAGTCCTGCAACGCCTGCAACAATGAAGCTGTGGCGGTCGACAGGGAGGCCGAGGTGGCGGTGATCTGCGCTTGTGCGGCAGCTACTTCGGCGGTTTTGGCATCCGAACTTTCCTGCTTCGCCTGGGCCGCTTGCAGCGCTTGCTGCTCCTCCTGCAATTGCTTCTGCAACTCGGCAATCTGCTTGCGCAGTTCTTTCACCGAATCCGATTCTTCACTGCTGCTGGAGCTGCTGTCACCCGCCGGAGCGGCCCCCCCACCGGCGGCGACTTTACCGCTATCGGCAGTCGCGCCCGTGCTGGCGGTTGCTGAGGTAGACGTGTCGTCAGCAACGTCGCTAATCGACGTTTTGCTGGTGGGTGAGCTGAGAGTCTGATTGATCGAAACAGAAGTGATGCTGACCATGGAAATACTCCAATGCCGGTTATAGATAACCGGTCATCGACCACGGCCGCCTCAATTTGAGATCGACTGTGTACCGACTCGGTATCCGAACCGGTACACGGTCGTTTGCGTCAGGCACTCAGACGCGCGGTGACTTCGTTCAGCTCCCCCGACAGACTGTGCAGGTTCTGACTCGCGCTTTCGGTGCGCTGCACGTTGTCGAGGTTGGTGCTGGCGATCGAGGTGATCTCGGTGAGGTTGCGCGAGATGTCCTCGGCCACCGAGGTCTGCTCTTCGGCGGCGGTAGCAATCTGACGGTTCATGTCGCGGATCGCCTCCACCGCGTGGGTGATGCGCTCCAGCATCGCGCCGGCCTGGGTCACCTGCTCGACGCTTTCATCACTGCGCGTCTGGCCGCTGTCGATGGCTTGCGCCGCGTCCACCGCGCCGGTCTGCACGCTCTGGATGATCTGGTTGATCTCGATGATCGACTCGGCGGTGCGTTGTGCGAGGTTGCGCACTTCATCGGCGACCACGGCAAAACCACGCCCGGCCTCACCGGCGCGCGCCGCTTCGATGGCCGCGTTCAATGCCAATAGGTTGGTCTGTTCGGCGATGCCGCGAATCACTTCCAGCACTTTGCCGATGCGGCCGCTGTCGGCTTCCAGACGACGGATCACCGTGGCGGTATTGGCGATTTCGCCGCGCATCTGGGTGATCGAGTGGATGGTGCTCTGCATGACCTTTTCACCCTGCTGGGCGGACTGGTCGGCATCGTCGGCCGCACGCGCAGCATCAGCGGCGTGACGCGCCACTTCCTGGGCGGTGGCGGACATTTCGTTCATCGCCGTGGCCACTTGATCGGTGCGATTGAATTGTTCGTTGGTGCCGCCGGCCATGGTCGTGGCGATCGCATTCAACTCGCCACTGGCGCTATCCAGATCGCTGGCGCTGCGTTGCAAACGGGTGAAGGTTTCGGCGAGGAAATCGCGCAAGGTGTTGGCGGCGGCGGCGAGGTTGCCCAGCTCATCCTGGCGGTCGCTGACCACGCGCTCGGCGAGTTTGCCGCGACTCAACTGGGTCACGTAATCGATCAGTTTGCGAATCGGTTCGACCAGGTTACGGTTGACCAGCCACAGGCTCAACAAGCCGATCAGCAGACCCGACGCGAGCATCACCAGCAGCCCCAGCCACACGGTGCGATCAGCCTCGGCACTGATCAGCGCCGACTGCGCGGTGCCATGCTTGCGCAACTCGGCGACCAGCTCGCTCATCTGATCGCTGGCGGCGCGGTCGACGCCTTTGACCGCCGCATCACCAGCCGTCGGATCACCACCGGYAGCCACGTAGGCATCGCGGCCCTTCTGGTAGGCAGCGCCGAGCAGACGATGTTCTTCACGCAGACGTTCGATGCGGTTTTTCAGGCTCGGCTCGATGCCTTTCTGGCTGGCCAGTTCACCGAGAATGTTCTGCACATCGCGCTGACGGTCCTCGAACTGCCCCCAATATTTAGCCAGATCCGCCGGTTGCTTACCGCGCAGCAGAACGTTTTTCCATTCCTGCACCTGCACCTTGAATTGCAGGTTGGCCTCGTCGATCAATTGCGAAGTGTGCAAGGGACCGGCGATCAACTGGCTGTAACTCTGCACGCCGTTGGACAGAAAGTGAAAACAGGCCAGGGCGATCAACAGCATCGCCAGCAGGCTGCCGCTCAGCAGGGCGAGAATTTGCGCTCTCAGGGATTTTTGCAGCATCGAAAGACACTCAGGACAAGGATGAGGCACGCCCGGTAAGGCGTGAAATTTTGCCGGACATCCCTGTCGGCACGCCTTGGCTCATGGCCAAGCGCGCGCAACGTAACCCAAGCGTGATCGGCGCACCAGAGCGTTTCTTGAAGAAATCCCGACCACCGGTAAGCTGCTGATTTGACGTCATTTTGCTGTCACACAAACGTCATCTGACATTGCGATGATGCGGCTCAGTGAACCTGCCATTTGCGCGACCGACGCACCCTCCTCGCAGCGAGCCTTCATGAACCACAGCCTCGATATCAGCCATCGCGATCCCGATCTGTTTGGCCTGCTCTACGGCTTTCGTTTCCTGCCCGGCGAACGTGGCCGCGAAGTCGACTCGGCGACAGCGTTGCGCTGTTTGCAGGACGATAACGACACGGGCGAATTCCTTTGGCTGCACCTCAATCTGGCGCACGCGGCGTGCGAGCGCTGGATGAAAAGTCATCTGCAATTGCCCGAGGAGTTTTTCGAAGCGTTGCACGAAGGTTCGCGGTCGACGCGCATCGAGCATGTCGACTCGGCGTTGCTGGCGGTGGTCAACGATGTGGTGTTCAACCTCAGCAGCATGGTCTCCTCGGACGTGTCGACGCTGTGGGTCTGTGTGCGCAGCAAACTGATCGTCAGTGCGCGTCTGCAACCGCTGCACTCGGTGGATAAATTGCGCTCGTCGGTGAAGGCCGGCGAGCGTTTTCGTTCGCCCTCGGAATTGCTCGTGCATCTGCTGCGCGATCAGGGCGAAGTACTCACGCAGATCGTGCGCAAGACCAGCATGAGCGTCGATCAGGTCGAGGACGAATTGCTCTCCTCGCGGCTGTCGACCAACCGTGCCGAACTCGGTGCCAATCGCCGCGTGCTGGTGCGGCTGCAACGGCTGCTGGCGCTGGAGCCGGGTTCGCTGCTGCGTTTGCTCAACCGGCCGCCGCCCTGGTTGCAAAAGGAGGACGTCAAGGAGCTGCGCAAATCCACCGAGGAGTTTGCGCTGATCATCAACGACCTCACTGCGCTGGGTGAGCGGATCAAACTGTTGCAGGAAGAGATCGCCGCCAACCTCAACGAACAGAGCAACCGCACGCTTTTCACCCTGACCGTGGTGACGGTACTGGCGCTGCCGATCAACATAATTGCCGGTTTTTTCGGAATGAATGTGGGCGGGGTGCCGTTGTCGCAAGATCCGGAAGGGTTCTGGATTCTGGTTGCACTGGTGGCGACGTTTACCGTGATTGCCGGGCGTTGGGCGTTTCGTAAAAGAGGCGATTACTGACCACAAAACGCATTGCCACCGCAGGCCCAATGTGGGAGCGAGCTTGCTCGCGAAGACGGAGTGTCAGGCTCCATCATTGTCGGATGACACACCGCTTTCGCGAGCAAGCTCGCTCCCACAGGGATCTTCTTCAGTCTTCGGATCAGCGGTGGAGCTAAAACCCCAAACACTGACATGGCGCWGTTTCTCTGTAACATTCTGCAACGATCATGGGCGACATTCCTTCCCTCGCTCAGGATTGTCCGCTCATGGCTACTCCCTCCCTGACCGCCAGCCCTGCGTCCGCCGCCAGCGGCAGGCCAGCCCTCGACAAGAAAACCGGCCCGTTCACCTACGTGATCTTTTTCGCGGTACTGGCGATGGGGATGCTGTTCACCGCCTACAGCCTGATGCACGACATGCACGAACTCGGCACGGTAGTCACCACGTGGACGCCGTTCCTGCTGCTCGGTGTGGCGCTGCTGATTGCCTTGGGTTTCGAGTTCGTCAACGGTTTCCACGACACCGCCAACGCCGTCGCGACGGTGATTTACACCCACTCGCTGCCGCCGAATGTGGCAGTGGTCTGGTCGGGGTTCTTCAACTTTCTCGGCGTGTTGCTTTCGAGCGGCGCGGTGGCGTTCGGCATCATCGCGTTGCTGCCGGTGGAGTTGATTCTGCAGGTCGGTTCGTCTGCCGGTTTCTCGATGATTTTCGCCCTGCTGATCGCGGCGATCCTGTGGAACCTCGGCACCTGGTGGCTCGGTTTGCCGGCATCGTCTTCGCACACGCTGATCGGTTCGATCATCGGCGTCGGCGTGGCCAATGCCTTGATGCACGGCCGCGACGGCACAAGCGGTGTCGATTGGGCGCAGGCGACCAAGATCGGTTACGCCTTGCTCCTGTCGCCACTGGTGGGGTTCGGCTGCGCGGCGCTGTTGCTGCTGGCGCTGCGTGCATTCGTGAAGAATCGCGCGCTGTACAAGGCCCCTAAAGGCAACACCCCGCCGCCGTGGTGGATTCGCGGTTTGCTGATTCTGACCTGCACCGGCGTGTCCTTCGCCCACGGCTCCAATGACGGCCAGAAAGGCATGGGCCTGATCATGCTGATTCTGGTCGGCACATTGCCGATGGCCTACGCCTTGAACCGCACCATGCCCGAAGAACAATCGCTGCAGTTTGCCGCCGTGGCGCAAGTCACCCAGCAAGCGCTGGTGAAAAGTGCCCCGCTGCCGACGCCGGCCGATCCGCGTGCGGTGCTCTCCGATTACGTGCGCAGCAAGGACGCCACGCCGCAACTGATCCCCGCCCTCGCCGCCCTCACTGGGCACATCGGTGAAGAAGTCAAAGGCTACGGCTCGCTGGCGAAAGTCCCGGCCGAAGCCATGGGCAACGTGCGTAACGACATGTACCTGGCCAGCGAAAGTATTCGCCTGATGGACAAGAACAAGGTCGGCAATTTCGACGCCGACACCAGCAGCAAACTGCAACTGTTCAAGCAACAGATCGACAACGCCACACGGTTTATTCCGCTGTGGGTGAAGATCGCCGTGGCCATCGCGCTCGGGTTGGGCACCATGGTTGGCTGGAAACGGATTGTGGTGACGGTCGGCGAGAAGATCGGCAAGACCCACCTGACCTATGCCCAGGGTGCGTCGGCGGAAACCGTGGCCATGCTCACCATCGGTGCGGCGGACATGTTTGGTTTGCCGGTGTCGACCACGCATGTGTTGTCTTCGGGGGTGGCCGGGACCATGGTCGCCAACGGTGGCGGGTTGCAGATGAAGACCATCCGCAATCTGTTGATGGCGTGGGTGCTGACACTCCCCGCCGCCATTCTGCTGTCAGGCAGCCTCTACTGGCTGTTCACCCAGATCTTCTAATTCGCACAATTCTCCTTGTGGGAGCGAG
Organism: Pseudomonas sp. P4_D7; assembly: GCF_056401755.1. Taxonomy (NCBI): domain Bacteria; kingdom Pseudomonadati; phylum Pseudomonadota; class Gammaproteobacteria; order Pseudomonadales; family Pseudomonadaceae; genus Pseudomonas; species Pseudomonas sp. P4_D7. The sequence goes on from NZ_JBFUIR010000050.1 coordinate 24,255, forward strand.
CTTGCTCGCGAAAGCGGTGGATCAGTCAACTCTGAATTGACTGACACGCCGTCTTCGCGAGCAGGCTCGCTCCCACATTGGTTTAGTGTTCAGGTTTAGAGCGCAGAGCGGATCAGATCGCCCAGCCAATCCATAAACACCCGCACCCGCAACGGCAAATGCCGCTGCCGCGCGTACAACAACGAAATCCCCATCGCCGGCGCGGTGAATTGCGGCAATACGGTCACCAGTTCGCCGTTATCCAGATGCGGTTGCATGCCGGTGCGCGGTACCTGCGTCAGACCAAAACCGCCCAGGCACGCCGACTCGTAAGCGTCAGTGCTGTTGACCGTAATGCTGCCAGCCATCGGCAAGCGTTTAACCTGACCGCCCTCCTCGTACACAAAACCTTCCGAACGCGAACCGAGCACGCCGACGTAATGCACCAGTCGATGCTGCGCCAGATCCTCAAGGGTTTGCGGCACGCCGTAACGCTCGAGGTACGCGGGGCTGGCGCAGTTGGCCATGGGGAAGTCACCGAGGTGCCGCGCGACCACCGACTGATCCGGTTGCGCGCCGATGCGCACCACGCAATCGAAGCCTTCGCTGAGCAGATCAACCCGGCGATCGGTGCTGCTGATTTCCAGCTCCAGGTTCGGATGACGCTCCATGAATTGCGGCAGGCGCGGCATGATCAGACGCCGCGCGAGAATGTTCGGCATGTCGACCCGAATGCGCCCGGTCAGCGACGCCTCGTCCTGGCGGAACAAGCCCTCGATCTCGTCCATGTGCGAGAGCAGGTCCTTGCTGCGCTCGTACAACACCAAGCCGTCCTGCGTCGCCTGCACCTTGCGTGTGGTGCGTTGCAGCAGACGCGTGCCGAGCAGGGTTTCCAGCGCTTGCACATGTTCGGACACGGTCGAGCGCGGCAAGCCAAGGCTCTCGCCCGCGAGGGTAAAACTCGACAGTTCGCTGACCCGGACGAAGGTGCGCAGCAGTTCCAGTTTGTTCATAAGGCACCTATGGATTGTTCGGCTGAGCCGATCAGTGATTCCGTTTTCAACCTGTTTATCACCCCTTGGCGGACAAATAAACTGAGCCCATCACCACTCACCGCAATCGAGGAAGCCTCCATGAATCGCAAAATCGCATTGATCACCGGCGCCAGTCGCGGCTTGGGCAAAAACGCCGCCCTGCACCTCGCCGCTCAGGGCATCGACATCGTCGGCACCTACAACAGCCGCGCCGATGAAGCCCAGGCGCTGGTAACCGAACTGCAGGCACTCGGCGCGAAAGCCGTGATGCTGCAACTGGACGTCGGCCGCAGCGAAAGCTTTGCCGATTTCGGTACACGTGTTGAGCAGGCGTTGCAGCAGACGTTTGACCGTCAGCGTTTTGATTTCCTGATCAACAATGCCGGGATCGGCGTGCATGCGTTGTTTGCCGAGACCACCCCGGAGCAGTTTGATTTGCTGATGAACATTCAGTTGAAAGGGCCATTCTTCCTGACCCAGCAGTTGCTGCCGCTGATCAACGATGGCGGGCGGATCATCAATATTTCCAGCGGCCTGACCCGTTTCAGTCTGCCGGGTTACGGCGCCTATGCGGCAATGAAAGGCGCGATGGAAGTGCTGACCCGTTATCAGGCCAAAGAGCTGGGGGCCCGGCAGATCGGCGTGAACATTCTCGCCCCGGGCGCCATCGAAACTGACTTCGGCGGTGGCGCCGTAAGAGACAACTCGGCGGTGAATGCAATGGTCGCCAGCAACACCGCATTGGGCCGTGCCGGGCAGCCGGATGACATTGGCGGGGCATTGGCGTTGTTGCTGTCGCCGGGTGCGCAGTGGATCAATGGTCAGCGGGTCGAGGCATCTGGCGGCATGTTCCTCTAACCAACGCTGAAATACTTTCCCTGGTAGGAGCTGCCGAAGGCTGCGATCTTTTGATGTTGCCCTTGAAGATCAACAGTAAAAGATCGCAGCCTTCGGCAGCTCCTACACGGGGGTGGTGTTAGCCTTGGCAAGCGTTACGGGTCATGAAGCGCTCACGTACCACGTCATAACCCCAGTGATAAACATAGGTGTACGGCAGGAAAAACAGCAACACGCCGATGTCGAGCAAAAACGCCTGCCACAGGCTGACCGACAGCCACCAGGCAATCAGCGGCACGCCCATCACGATCAAGCCGCCTTCGAACAGCAGCGCGTGCACCACACGTATCCAAGCGTTGTGCGCGACGTTCATGCGTTCCAGCATCCGGTCGAAGAAACGGTTGAACACCACGTTCCAGCCCAGCGCCAGCAACGCGATCAACACGGTCACCGCGCCCATTTCAAGCATCGGTTTTTGCATGATCCACGCCAGCAACGGGGTGCAGATCAGGATGGCCAGCAGTTCGAAACCAACGGCCTGGAAAATACGTTCAGTGATCGATTTGTGGGCAGTCATGGCCTGACTCCTTGAGTGAAGAAGGTTGCCATGATCTATGCTCGCATCGATACTTCATAACCAATAACCATCGATCAAGGCGATAGTTGATGATCTCGCAGGAAGTGCTGCTGGCGTTTGTCCAGGCGGCGACCCAAGGCTCGTTTTCGGCAGCGGCGCGCAAACTGGGGCGCAGTCAGTCGACCATCAGCGCGGCGGTGGCCAGCCTTGAGATCGATCTGGATCTGGTGCTGTTCGATCGCAGCAGCCGCAAACCAACCCTGACGCCGGCCGGGCATGTGATGCTGCAACGCGCCGAGGCGATTCTGGCGGCCAGCAGTCGGCTGGAAATGACTGCGCGGCAATTGTCCCAAGGCGTCGAGCCGAAGCTGACCGTGGCGATTTCCGACACCTATCAGTCGGACCGTTTTGAGGCAGCGCTGGTCGGGTTTGAGCAGCGTTATCCGGATCTGGAGCTGGAATGCCTGATCGCCGAATGCGATGACCTGATCGAGCTGGTGCAGCGCGGTCGTGCGCATCTGGCCTTCGCCGAGATGCAAGAGAACTACCCACCGGACCTGGCGACCTCGACGGTGGCCGAGCGCACGGAAATCGCCCTGTTCGTCAATCGCGATCACGCGCTGGCCAAGCTTGATCACGTTGATCAACACGTCCTGGAACAGCACCGTGAATTGCGCCTGGCGACCATCGTCAATCCTTACGACAGTCGCGGCAAAGGTCGGGTGTGGTCGGCGCCGAGTTATCTGATGTTGCTGGAAATGGCCGAGAAAGGTTTTGGCTGGGCGCCGTTGCCGCGTTGGCTGGCGCAGCGTTTTGGCAATGATTTGCTGGTGGAACTGAAAGTGCGCGGCTGGCCTAAGCCGGTGTTTGTTGATGCGTTGTGGTCGCGGCTGTATCCGCCGGGGCCGGCGGGGAGCTGGTTGTTGAGCAAGATGCTGGAATAGCGGCGCGCCTAATCGCTAGCCGGCATGAAGCCAAAAGCCCCTCACCCCAGCCCTCTCCCGGAGGGAGAGGGGGCCGACCGAGGTGTCTTGCGTCATACATCGACCTGAGAGATCGAGTCGATTATGGATTCATTGGATATGAGCTCAAAAGCCCCTCACCCCAGCCCTCTCCCGGGGGGAGAGGGGGCCGACCGCATTGTGTTGCGTCATACATCGACCTGAGAGATCGAGTCGATTATGGATTGATTGCTGCGTTATATATGGTCGTGAAATTTGGGTCGATTATGGATTCACCCCTGAGCGTTCAGGTCGGCGTACTTCTACAGCATCCCCCAATCAGTCCCCTCTCCCCCTGGGAGAGGGCTAGGGTGAGGGCAATTCCAGCGCCGAAAGCTGCCCTTCGATAAAACGCCGCTCCGGCTCTTGCCGGGTCAGCTCCAAGGCCCGCAAATACGCAGCCCGCGCTTCTTCCACCCTACCCAACTGCCGACAAAACTCCGCCCGCGCCGAATGCGCCAAGTGGTAATCCTGCAACTCGCCGCGTCCCAAAATCCCTTCAATCAGATTCAAACCGTTCAGCGCCCCATCCCGCTTGGCCACCGCCACCGCCCGGTTCAACTCGATCACCGGCGAAGGCACCGCACGCAACAGCACGTCATACAAACCAACGATCTGCTCCCAATCCGTCTCCCCCGCCGACGGCGCCTCAGCATGAACCGCCGCAATCGCCGCCTGCAAACAATATGGCCCAAAGCGCCGCGTGGTCAGCGCATGCTCGACCAGCGCACATCCCTCAGCAATCAACCCGGCATCCCACAGTGAACGGTCCTGATCATCCAATAGCACCAGTTCACCACTCGGCGAAGTGCGCGCCGACCGTCGCGACTCGTGCAACAGCATCATCGCCAGCAGACCCATCACCTCCGGCTCCGGCAGCAATTCCATCAACAGTCGCCCAAGCCGTATCGCCTCGCGGGTCAGATCCTCACGGATCAACTCGGCCCCGCACGATGCCGAATACCCTTCGTTGAACACCAGATAAATCACCCGCAACACGCTATCGAGGCGCTCGGGCAGTTCGCTCAGGCTCGGTACTTGATAAGGGATTTTTGCATCACGGATCTTCGCTTTGGCGCGCACGATGCGCTGGGCAATCGCTGCCGGCGCGGAGAGAAAGGCGCGGGCGATTTCCTCGGTGGTCAGGTCGCAGACTTCGCGCAAGGTCAGCGGCACTTGCGCATCCGCTGCCAGCGCCGGGTGGCAGCAGGTGAAGATCAGCCGCAGGCGATCGTCTTCCACGTCTTCACCGCTCCAGTCGGCCTGTTCCAGTTCTTCCAGTTGCGCCAGCAACAGCGGCTGCGAAGCCTTGAACCGCGCACGCCTGCGCAACACATCGATGGCCTTGAAGCGCCCGGTGGACACCAGCCAGGTGCGCGGGTTGTCCGGCACGCCGTCGCGCTGCCAGCGTTCGACCGCGACGAAGAACGCCTCGTGCAAGGCTTCTTCGGCGAGGTCGAAATCACCCAGCAAGCGAATCAGCGTCGCCAGGATCCGCCGCGACTCTTCGCGGTAGACCTGCTCGACCCGCGCCTTGACCTCAGACATTCAATTGCCGCACCGGTCGTACTTCAACGCTGCCCACCCGCGCGGCCGGAATATTGCCGGCAACCTGAATCGCTTCGTTGAGGTCCTTGGCGTCGATCAGGTAGAAACCGGCCAATTGCTCCTTGGTTTCGGCGAACGGGCCGTCGGTGATCGACAGTTTGCCGTTGCGCATCCGCACCGTGGTGGCGGTCTGCACCGACTCCAGCGCCTCGGCGGCAACCATCCGCCCGCTGCCCTGAATCGACTCGGCGTAGGCCCAGCACTCGGCGTCTTCCGGGCTGTCGGGCGACGAATGCAGCAGGCGCTCATCGCTATAGACCAGGCATAAATACTTCATGGCGTTCTCCTGAATCGGACGGTTCAACTATGGCTGAAGATCAGGGAGTCACATCGAACAGGGTCGCGCCGCTCATCGGATCGAACGGCGCCGACCAGTGTTCGTGGACGATTTTCCATGTCCCGCCAACCTGCCGATAGCAAGCGGTGACGCGCATCCAGCAGCTCTGGGTTTCGCCCTTGTCGTTGGTGCCGCCGCAATTGGCCACCCAGTGCGCGAAGGCGATGCTGTCCGCGCTTTCGATGGCGATTTCGTGGAACTCGAAAACGTGCGGGCCGGGGCACATTTCCATGCACTCGACCCAGTGCGCGCGGTAGGCGGCTTTACCCTTGAATTGCAGGGCCTTGATCGCGTCGAAAGAGACGATGTCGTCGGCGTACAACGCCATGACTTTCTCCACGTCCTTTTTCATGACGGCTTCGCGGTAGGTGTTGATCAGGGTCTGGATCTCGGTTTGTGCGCTCATGGTGTTCTCCGTGTTTTTGTTGTGAAGACACCCTTAGTCGTTCGGCACTTGAGCTGATCGACAGGCGAAACAAAAAATTTCCGCAGAAGACAAAATCGCTAGAATCCGAGGCTCATCTTTGTAGGAAAAAGGAAATTCCCGTGTCAGCCCAACTCGTGCCGTACGACAGCCTTAACACCTTGCAGCGTGAGCAAGTCGAGGCGATTGAAATCCATGCCGAGCAGATCAAGTTCTCCGGCGATATCCATGGGGCTTTGCACACCCTGCTGTCGAAACCCGGACCGGGTGTGAAGGGTTTTGCGCTGCTGGCGGATGAAGTACCCGTGGCGTTTCTGTTGCTCAAGCGCCCGCCAGTGTTGCCGGCCTGGGCCGATGAACACAGCGCCACCCTGCATGCGTTGCAGGTCGATCGCCGCGCTCAGGGCAAGGGTTACGGCCAGGCCTGTCTGCAAGCGTTGCCCGAAGTTGCGCGTCAGGCGTGGCCGGAGATCAAGGGACTGGAATTGTCGGTGGACGCGGATAACGACGCAGCCATCGCGCTGTATGCCAAACACGGCTATGTCGACAGCGGCGAAGCGTACAAGGGCCGGATCGGTTACGAACGGCGCATGGGCCTGGTTTTCTAAGTCATCAAGGGATGCACGATGATCGACTCAATCGAAGCACTGGAAGCGATTTACGGACTGCCGCATGAACGAGCGGTACGCAAGCAGATCGGTTTTCTCAACGAGGATTACCAGGCAATGGTGCGCCTGTCGCCGCTGGTGATTGTCAGCTCGGTGGGCACCGATGGCCTGGATAATTCGCCGCGCGGTGACAAAGCCGGGTTTGTGCGGATCATTGACGAACGCACGCTGGCGTTGCCCGATCGCCCAGGTAACAACCGCATCGATACCCTACGCAATGTGCTGCACGATTCGCGGGTGTCGTTGTTGTTCATTATTCCGGGGATTGGCGAGACGTTGCGGGTCAATGGCACGGCGGTGATTAGTGCTGAGCCGCAGTTGCTGGAAAGCTTTGCGGTGAACGGCAAACCGGCGAAAACGGTGTTGCTGGTGACGGTGGAAGCGGCGTTCTTTCATTGCTCGAAAGCGTTCGTCCGCTCGGATGCGTGGAACCCGGAAACCCATCTGCCGCGCTCCGCCCTGCCCTCTGCTGGCGCCTTCCACAAACGTCTGAATGACGGCCAGTTCGACGCCGAAACCTACGACCGCGAAGCACCGAAACGCGTAACCGACACCCTCTACTGACACTCCCGTAAATGATCGTTCCCACGCTCTGCGTGGGAACGATCAGTATCGGGCTGGTTTTAGAGGGTAAGGATCATCTCGTGCCACGCCATGCCGCCGTGGTCGGACTCAGACGGTTTGATGTAGGCAAAACCAAACCCGGCATACAACGGGATATGCTTTTCCTTGCACATCAGATGAATCGTCGCCTTGTCCATCCCGCGCATGCGCTCGATGAACTCGCCCATCAAGCGCTTGGCCAGGCCCTGCCCCTGATAATCCGGGTGCACCACCACCGACATGATCACCACGTTTGGCCCTTTCGGGTCGTGGCCGATCAGCTCCTTAAACGCCTCGTCCGACATCTGCACATCAAACGCCGCGCCGGAGTTGACGAAGCCTGCGACCTCACCGTCCACCTCGGCAACGACAAAACCTTCCGGCCAGGTGGCAATGCGCGTGGCGATCTTCTCGCGGGTGGCCGCTTCGTCACCTTCGTAGGCAACGGTTTCGATGGCGTAGCAGCGGTCCAGGTCGGCGGCGGTGACGTTGCGGATAACGGTGTTCATGGCGGCTCGGAAATCGGCAGAAGAAAGTGCCGAAAGCATAAAGGAATAAGGCCTGCATATCGATGCGCAAGGGCGGCGTAAAGCCTGCGTATAAGTGCTTTTCTTCGGGTTCGCGGCGGGCTATTTCTCAGGTGTGTCTGTGATCACCCGTGGGGGAAACCGTTTATGAACAGCGTTGAAATCGGCCTGTTGATGGTGTTGGGCATCAGTACGTTCGGCTTTATCACTTTGGGCATCGACCTATTGCGGGCGCGACGGTTGGGCAAAGGCAAGCGGGGTTGAAAACCATGAGGCGGATCATTGATCCGCCTCATGCTTGTCGGCTCAGGCCTTGGTATCGACCGGCACGCAGATTTCCAGTTTGCCGGTGTGCAGCCGCGGATTGAAATCGGCGCTATAGCGCTCCAGTTCCGGGGCATTGAGCTCTACGTAGTGCGAGGTCGGCAGCCAGGTCTTGTAGATGTATTGCAGGGTTTGCGGCAGCTGTTCGAGCGATCCCTTGTGCTCGAACACTGCGTACTGGCGAGGCAGCACTTCGACCCACTGGTAGACTTTCTGGTCGAGGTCATCGAGCTTGCTGATTTCCACCCCGGCGATGTAATCGAAGCCGCCCTTGCCGTCGAAATTGCTGCAGACACCGTAGGTCACTTCGTTCTTTTGCCCCTGGATCTTTCCCAGGTGCGGCAAGAATTTTTCCCACAGCGCCGGAATGTCCTTGGCTGTGTCTTGGGTAAATCGACCGCGAAAACCTGCAATCAGCAAGAAGTGTCCATGTTCGAAGCGAGGTTCAGCCACTTCGACGCGTTTTTGCTCATCCATGACTCGACTCCTGGAACAAAAAAGGGGGTTCGGCTGGGAGTATAGAAAGCCAAAGCCGATTCGCACGTTTACAGCGCGTGCAACTGCTCGACGGCGCCCGAACCGACAAATTCGTTGTAGCCAGATACGATCACGTACACCGCGAAATAGCAGAAGATCGCTGCAGATGCCAGGTACGAATAACGCAACAGCTTATCGCCCAACAGCTTACCACCATGGCTCGCGGCAAAGCATAAACCCGCCGACCACAGCAGCCCAGCGCAAAGGAATCCGCCAAGGAACAGCGCCGAACTCACCGGCCCACCGCCACCGGAACGGGCGATCAACGTACCGCCAACAGCAGCGAACCAGAGAATCGCGCTCGGCGACGACATCGCGAGAAATATCCCCCGGAAGAACTCCTTGCGATGGGAGTTCTGCCCCACTTCCGCCGTGGCCGCCAACTGCGCCTCGTGGTGAATCGCCGAGTAAATCATCTTCGCTGCAAAGTAGATCAGCAGCGCCGAACCACCAATCCACAGCACCCAGCGCACGGTTTCGTATTGCAGCAAAACCGTCATTCCAGCCAACGCCAGCACCGCATAAATCAGGTCGCCAACACAGGTGCCGAGGCCCAACGCAAAGCCCTGAAAGTAACCACGCTGCATCGCCAGGGTGATCATGGCGATGTTGGCTACGCCGATATCCAGGCACAGCGAAAGGCTCAGCAAGAAGCCGCTGGTGAATTCCATCTACCGATTTCCTTGGGACAAAATTGTTTACAAACGGGCTGGACAGTATGCCATCACTGACCTTATCTTCCGCCACAGGTCACCGCAGTGACCAGCGTCGCTCGGACGGTTCCGGGCGCTTACGTTATCCGAGGCAACAATGGCTGAACAAGGTTCGCCGCGCCGCTTTGCGCGCATAGATCGACTCCCCCCTTACGTTTTCAACATCACCGCCGAGCTGAAGATGGCCGCGCGTCGTCGTGGTGAAGACATCATCGACTTGAGCATGGGCAACCCCGACGGCGCCACGCCGCCGCATATAGTCGAAAAACTCGTCCAGGTTGCCCAACGCGAAGACACCCACGGTTACTCCACATCCAAGGGCATTCCGCGCCTGCGCCGGGCGATTTCCAACTGGTACAAGCAACGCTACGAGGTCGACATCGACCCGGAAAGCGAAGCGATTGTCACCATCGGTTCCAAGGAAGGCCTGGCGCATTTGATGCTGGCAACCCTGGATCAGGGCGACACCGTATTGGTGCCAAACCCGAGCTACCCGATTCACATCTACGGTGCGGTGATTGCCGGTGCCCAGGTGCGTTCGGTGCCGCTGGTGCCTGGCGTGGACTTCTTCGACGAACTGGAACGGGCCATTCGCGGCTCGATTCCGAAACCGAAAATGATGATCCTCGGCTTCCCATCGAATCCGACCGCACAGTGCGTGGAACTGGACTTCTTCGAACGGGTGATCGCCCTCGCCAAGCAGTACGACGTGCTGGTAATTCACGATCTGGCGTACGCCGACATCGTCTACGACGGCTGGAAAGCCCCGTCGATCATGCAAGTGCCGGGCGCCAAGGACATTGCTGTGGAGTTTTTCACCCTGTCCAAGAGCTACAACATGGCCGGCTGGCGCATCGGTTTCATGGTCGGTAATCCGGAACTGGTCAACGCTCTGGCGCGGATCAAGAGCTACCACGACTACGGCACCTTCACCCCGCTGCAAGTCGCGGCGATTGCCGCGCTGGAAGGCGATCAGCAGTGTGTGCGCGACATCGCCGAGCAGTATCGCCAGCGCCGCAACGTGCTGGTCAAAGGCCTGCATGAACTGGGCTGGATGGTTGAGAATCCGAAGGCGTCGATGTACGTCTGGGCGAAGATTCCTGAGCAGTACGCGCATCTGGGTTCGCTGGAGTTTGCCAAGAAACTGCTGGCCGAGGCCAAGGTCTGCGTCTCGCCGGGGGTGGGTTTTGGTGAGTATGGCGACGATCACGTGCGCTTTGCGCTGATCGAAAACCAGGACCGCATTCGTCAGGCGGTGCGCGGGATTCGCGGGATGTTCCGGGCGGATGGGTTAGTTACCAAATAACTGACCCGCCTCTGATCGTTCCCACGCTCCGCGTGGGAATGCCTCAATGGACGCTCTGCGTCCGCTTTGGGACGCAGAGCGTCCCGGGCTGCATTCCCA
>NZ_JBFUIR010000051.1:0-33194 GCF_056401755.1 Pseudomonas sp. P4_D7
GTCCCTGTGGGAGCGAGCTTGCTCGCGAAAGCGGTGTGTCATTCAACAGTGATGTTGACTGACATGGCCTCTTCGCGAGCAAGCTCGCTCCCACAGGGATAATCAGTAATGCTGTTAATGCGCGTGGCAGTCATTGATCGCCGCGCGCTCTTTGCCGCCGAGAATGTTGAACAGCAGGTTCAGCGTCAGCGCACTGAGCGTTGCCATGGCGATGCCGCTGTGGGTAATCGGGCTCATCCACATCGGCAAATGCGCAAAAAACTCCGGACGCACCACCGGGATCAGGCCCATGCCAATGCTCACCGCGACCAGCAACTGGTTGCGCCGGTCACCGATGTCGGCTTCCTGGAGAATCTTGATTCCGGTCGCGGCGACCATGCCGAACATCGCAATCGCTGCGCCGCCGAGCACCGCCGGCGGAATCGACGCCACCAGAAATGCCGCTTTCGGCAGCAGGCTCAACACGATCAGCAAGCCACCGGCAACGATGGTTACCGAGCGGCAGCGCACGCCGGTCATCTGCACCAGGCCGATGTTCTGCGCGAACGAGGAGTGGGTGAAGGTGTTGAAGAAACCAGCGACAAACGAGGCGCCGGCATCACACAGCAAGCCGCGACGCAGCATGCGCGGGCAGACTTCCTGGCCGGTGATCTTGCCCAGCGCGAGGAACATCCCGGTGGATTCAACAAAGATGATCACCACTACCAGGCACATCGACAGAATCGGTGCCAGTTCGAATTTCGGYATGCCGAAATGCAGCGGAGTGACGAACTGAACCCATGGCGCGCTGGCCATGCCGCTCAGGTCGACCATGCCGATGGCACCGCACAGCAGGTAGCCGAAACACATGCCGATCAACACGGAAATGTTGACCCAGAAACCGCGCATGAAGCGGTGGATCAGCAGGATGGTGCCCAAAACCAGAGCGGCGATGGCCAGATAAATCGGTGAGCCGAATTGCGCAGCAGCGGCGCCGCCGCCGGCCCAGTTTACGGCCACGGGGAACAGCGACAAACCGATCGAGGTGATGACCGTGCCGGTCACCAGCGGCGGGAAAAAGCGCACGACCTTGGACATGAACGGCGCGATGAGCATGCCGAAGAAACCGGCAGCGATCGTCGCACCGAAGATGCCTTGCAGGCCGATACCGGGCATGCCGGCCATGGCGACCATGCTGCCGACTGCAGCAAAACTGGCGCCCATCATCACCGGCATGCGAATGCCCATCGGGCCTATGCCCATGGATTGCACGATGGTGGCGATACCGGCGACCAGCAGGTCGGCGTTGATCAGGAAGGCAATTTCTTCACGACTCAGGCCAGCGGCCTGTCCAATGATCAGCGGCACCGCGATGGCACCACCGTACATCAGCAGAACATGTTGCAAACCGACCAGGATCAGTTGCAAAAGGGGCAATCGCTGAATGGCGGGTGCGTCGGGGATGCGCGCTTTGGACAGCTCGGACATGCAACACCTCGGATCTTTTTATTCTTGTGATTGAACAGCTGCCGGGTTGCTCACAGCTGTTTCTTTGCATCAGGTAAAACCGCGTTAAGGCGATTCGCGAGCAGGCTCGCTCCCACAGGAAATGCGCGATCTCTGTGGGAGCGAGCTTGCTCGCGAAGCTTTGTTGCTTAGTTGGTCTGTGCTCCCTGGGCGATCCATGCACCGATCAGGTCACGTTCCTGCTGGGTCATCTGCGTGATGTTGCCCAGCGGCATGATCTGCGTGGTGATGGCTTGCGCCTGGATGCGCGCCGCGTTCTGGCGAATTTGCTCTGGGGTGTCGAACATCACACCGGCAGGCGCCGCACTGAACAACGGGCTGGTCGGTTTGGCCGAGTGGCAAACCGCGCAACGTTCCTGAATCACGTTGTGCACTTTGTCGAAGGCCGGGCCTGTGTTGGAGGCTTGCGCCGGTGCTGCTGCAGGGGCTGCGGGTGCAGCAGGTGCAGCAGGTGCCGCCGCTTCAGCCGGTTTCGCGCCACCGCCCAATGCCGTTTCCGGCAGCGGTTGGTACTCGATTTTGGTTGGTGCCTTGGCCACTTCCGGTGCGGTCGACATCGGCGTTGGGCCGGTGACGTACGCCAGGGTGATCATGCCCACCGCTGCAACCGGCAGAGTCCAGGCAAACTTGTGGCTGTCGTGACGGGTGTTGAAGTAGTGACGCACCAACACCGCCAACACCGCGATCCCGGCGAGGATCAACCAGTTGTACTGGCTGCCATAGGTGCTCGGGAAGTGGTTGCTGATCATGATGAACAGCACCGGCAGGGTGAAGTAGTTGTTGTGACGCGAACGCAGCAAGCCTTTGGCTGGCAGCGCCGGATCCGGCGTGCGGTTCTCGGCAATTGCGGCAACCAGTGCACGCTGCGCCGGCATGATGATGCGGAACACGTTACCGACCATGATGGTGCCGATGATCGCGCCGACGTGCAGGTACGCACCACGACCGCTGAACACTTTGCTGAAGCCATACGCTGCGCCGATGATCAGCACGAACAGAATGAAGCCGAGCAGAGCAGGGCGTTTGCCCAGTGCCGAGTCGCACAGGAAGGAGTAGATGAACCAGCCGAGGAATAGCGAGCCGATACCGATGGCCACGCCTTCAGGGCCGCTCAGGGTGCTGCCCGGAGCCAGCAGGTAGAGCGTTGGGTTGGAGTAGAACACCACGCACAGCAGCGCGATCCCCGACATCCAGGTGAAGTAGGCTTCCCATTTGAACCAGTGCAGGTTCTCCGGCATCGCCGGCGGGGCCAGTTTGTATTTTTCCAGGTGATAGATACCGCCACCGTGGATCGCCCACAGGTCACCGGCCAGGCCGGTTTTCGGGTTGACGCGGTTGAGGTTGTTCTCCAGCCAGACGAAGTAGAACGACGCGCCGATCCAGGCCACGCCAGTAATCATGTGAACCCAGCGCACGCTCAGGTTCAGCCATTCCAACAGATGTGCTTCCACAGTCTTTACCTCTCGCCTGTCACTCTTGTTGTCGAGTGATCAGACCTTCTCTTATTGGTGGGGGGCGAGGATCAAACGCTCATCCTCTTTGAAAAAATGCTCATCGCAGTTATTGCCTGTGCCACTGCGATCAACCACCAGGAAGTCATCCCGCTTTTCGATCGTCAGCACCGGATGGTGCCAAACGCCGCGATGGTAATTAATGCCCTGCCTGCCGTTGGTGACGAAGGCGCGGACCAAGCCTGATACAGGTTCATCGCCAACTGGCGCGACCACGATCAGAAAGGGATTGCCGAGCAGCGGAATGAAAGCCTGGCTGCCCAGCGGATGGCGTTCCAGCATGCAAACGGTCAGCGGCATGTCCTGCGCGTCGGCGCGGAAGATGCTGATGATCGCGTTGTCCTCAGGCTGAGCGGTTTCGACCGTCGCCAGTTTATGGAAGCGCATGGTCGAACCGTTGTTGATCATGAAGTGATCGCTGCCGTCGGTTTCGATCACGTCACCGAAAGGGGCGAAGGCTTCTTTGCTCAGCGGTTCAATCGTTAGTGTGCGCATGCTGTTCTTCTTATCCGAATTCTGTGTTGACTGTTCTGACGCTTTCGCGAGCAGGCTCGCTCCCACAGGGGAATGCATTGCAAATGTGGGAGCGACGGTGCGACGATTCGACCTGCTCGCGAATGGGTTCAACCTTATTTAGCGACCTTGCCGAGAACGCGCAGGCGACTCACACCACCATCCGGGAACACGTTAAGGCGGATGTGGGTGATCGGGCCCAGCGCCTTGATCTGCTCGACGAAGGTGTGTTCGGCGTGCATTTCCAGCTTCTGGCTTGGCAGCAGTTCACGCCAGAACAGCGACTGGGTTTCGATCTGGCTGTCAGTACCACCTTTGACGAACGCGCCCTGGATCGAGCAAGTGTCCGGGTAGTTGCCTTTGAAGTGCAGGGTGTCGACGACGATCTTCTCGATCTCGCCCGGGTGACCCAGCGCGACGATGACCCAGTCATTGCCTGGCGTACGACGGCGTGCAGTTTCCCAGCCGTCGCCCATGTTGATGCCACGGCCCGGGTTGAGGATGTTGCTCATGCGGCCGAAGTGTTCGTCGGAGCAGGCGAGGGCGCGGCCACCATTGAGGGCTGCTGCCAGATCGACTTGCTCGTTGTCACCCACAGCGGACCAATCGCGGAACGGAATGCCGTACACGCGCAGACGGGCGACACCGCCGTCCGGGTAGATGTTGAAGCGCAGGTGGCTGAACGCTTGGTCGTTGCTGATTTCGTGGTAGTGGTGGCTGTTGCCCTGCAGCTCGACGGCCGACAGCACTTCAGTCCACTGGGTGTTTTCATCAGGCTCGCCCGACGCCAGGAAGCACGCTTCCAGAGAGGCCGATGGCGGGAAGTTGCCGGTGAAGAATGAAGTATCGATGTCCACGCCTTTGATCGAGCCCGGTACGCCCAGACGGATTACGGCGCTGTCGAAGCCTTCGAAGCGCTTGCGGCGTGATTCCCAGCCGTCCATCCACTTGCCGTTGTCATCGAACACGCCCTCCTTCCATACGGCCGGGGTCGGTTGGAACAGACGATTGGCGTCTGCGAACCAGTCATCGGTGACCGAAATGATTTTGGTGCCCAGACGGGCATCGGCCAGGTTGACGAATTTTTCGAAAGGTACGGCGTAAGCTTTCATTCTTCTTGTCTGCCTTTAAAAAAGTGGCTGGGGATGCTTGCAGGACCCTGGGTACTCTCCGCGTTTGATGTACTCGGGTCAGGCTTGCTAAAGAGTCAGTAAACGGAACAGGGCGATCTTGTTGATCTCCGCCAGCGCGCATTTGAACTCGGTGTCTTGCGAGTTGTGAATGCGCGTTTCGAACGCCGCGAGGATCTGATGCCGGTTGCTGCCTTTTACCGCCATGATGAAGGGAAACTTGAACTTGGCTTTGTAGGCGTCGTTCAGCTCGGTGAAGCGCTGGAACTCTTCGGCCGTGCATTGGTGAATACCGGCGCCAGCCTGTTCATTGGTGCTGGCTTCGGTCAGTTGGCCCTGGACGGCCGCTTTGCCGGCCAGGTCCGGGTGAGCGTTGATCAGTGCCAGCTGACTGGCGTGATCAGCGCTCAACAGGATGTCGCTCATGCGCTGGTGCAGGGTTTCGATCTCGTCGATCGAAGCGTCCGCACCCAGGTCGTAGGCCTTCTCGGCCACCCATGGCGAATGTTCGTAGATGTCGGCGAAGGCGTTGACGAAAGCGTCGCGGCTCAGGGTCGACGGTTGCAGGGTTTGAAAGCGGCTCATTTCGCGGCCTCTTGGTACGGGTGGGTTTCGTGCCAGTGACGCGCGATGTCGACGCGACGGCTGAACCACACCTGTTCATGACTTTTGGCGTATTCGATAAAGCGTTTGAGCGAAGCGAGGCGACCCGGACGGCCGATCAGGCGGCAGTGCAGACCGATCGAGAGCATCTTCGGCGCTTCGGCACCTTCGGCGTAAAGCACGTCGAACGCGTCTTTGAGGTATTCGAAGAAGTCGTCACCCTTGTTGAAACCTTGCACCTGGGTGAAGCGCATGTCGTTGGTGTCGAGGGTGTACGGGATCACCAGATGCGGCTTGCCGGTCGGGTTGTTCGGTTCCCAGTAGGGCAGGTCATCGTCGTAAGTGTCGCAGTCGTAGAGGAAACCACCTTCTTCCATGACCAGGCGACGGGTGTTCGGGCCAGTGCGGCCGGTGTACCAGCCCAGTGGGCGCTCGCCGGTGATTTCGGTGAGGACGCGGATCGCTTCGAGCATGTGCTCACGCTCCTGCGCTTCGTCCATGTACTGATAGTCGATCCAGCGGTAGCCGTGGCTGCAGATCTCGTGGCCGGCATCAACCATCGCACGGATCACATCCGGGTGGCGCTGAGCGGCCATGGCCACGGCGAAGATGGTCAACGGAATGTCGAATTCCTTGAACAGTTTCAGAATCCGCCAGACGCCGGCGCGGCTGCCATACTCGTAAAGCGATTCCATGCTCATGTTACGCGCGCCTTGCAGCGGCTGGGCGGCAACCATTTCGGAGAGGAAGGCTTCGGATTCTTTGTCGCCGTGCAGGATATTGCGCTCGCCGCCTTCTTCGTAATTGAGTACGAACGACAGAGCGATGCGGGCATTGCCCGGCCAGTGTGGGTGAGGAGGGTTACTGCCGTAACCGATCAGGTCGCGTGGGTAGTCAGCGCTCACTGCAGTCTTCCTTCTTATTCGTTGACAGATGGGTGTGGCGGCCTGGCAGGCTGGCGTCACAGCGATGGGCTGATTGTATACAACTTTATTCGCAATTTGTAAGCCTGAATTTTCGCATTTTTCGCCGACTGTCATCTTTTCCTGGTATTGGCGTGAGCCTGCAAGAAACCTGCCTGACCAGTCAGTTAATGGATAGGAGGTGCAATGTATAGGCGTGTTGCTGGCAGAACGCGGGGAAACCCCCGATTGGCGGGGGTGGTGTGAAAAATGTCGTTTTTATTGTGTACAATTTTTTTGAAAAGTGTCTTAATCAGTCGCTCGCCGCAGCTTTTCGTGCTCCGAATCGGTGCGGTCTCCTTTTTATCTGACTTCGGGAGGCGCGAGGTCTGACTGCTTCCACGCAGGCAGGCGCGCAGAATCAATGGGACGTTTGACAACACACGTTTTGGACGCTGCACACGGTTGCCCGGGCAGTTCGATCAAGGTCGAGCTGTACCGCGTTGAAGGTTCGCACCTGGAATTGGTCGCCAGTGCGATAACCAACAGCGATGGCCGGGTCGATGCGCCGCTGCTGCAAGGCGATGATTATCGTACCGGGGTTTATCAGGTTCAGTTCCACGCTGGCGATTACTACCGCGCCCGCGGCGTTCAGTTGCCGGAGCCGGCATTTCTGGACGTGGTTGTACTGCGCTTCGGCATCTCTGCCGAACAGGATCACTACCACGTGCCATTGCTGATTTCGCCTTACAGCTATTCCACGTACCGGGGCAGCTGACCCCCAAGCAGCTGCCCCCCACCGGGAAGCGACTGCGCATATAGCTTCTTTGGTCTTTCGCCCGCTCACACTGCGGGCTTTTTTATGCCTGAGTAATCTGCCCGCCTGTGCTGCAGAGAACTCCGGAGCTCATTCAGCTGTGTCGGGTGACAATAAGGTTATGTTCGTGAGTGGGGAGAGGCTCGTTGGTGCCCAGCAAAAAAACGATTCTGTTGGTGTGCAAATGCACCATCAACTCGTCTTTGACCTGTACGTCCATGTTGTCGACAAAGACTCTTTTCTTCAGCCAGGCAACTGGATCAGGGAGAAAAACAGTGTTGTTTTGAATCCTGTCCATGAACAGGATGAAAACAGGATCAACCCCCGTTCGCTTGATCAATAAGGCATTCCCCTGGTTGGCGCCGAAATCATGGGCAATGGAGTAGCCGTGTGCGCTAAGAAGATCTTTGAACAGTGTTCGCGTTGTTCGGCGACCCCTTTGGAGTTGCGAGCCGGAGAACAGTTTCGGGTTGAAGTCGATTCTTCGCAGACCTTCAGCGGAAGGTAGCGGCATACGCATGTAGCCATTTACGTCAGTCGCAAGCGGCGAGAGGAGCATCAGCGGGTCGCTCAAGTCTTGACGAGCGACTCTGTTATCGCCCGTGAAAATAGAGCGATTTTCCCAGTACTTGAACGTCTCGAACAATGCACTGATCCCGGACCCTGTCATTTTCTCGGAGTGACTGGCTCGATTGAACATCTCCCGTGCGGCTTTACTTGCAGAGTGATCGGAAAGATAGGGGAACTGATCGCTGACATATTGAGTCAGGCTTTTCTCAAATGGCCGACTCTCCACGATTCTCCATGCCTGACTGTCATGCCCCGTATTGCCCTCCCACTTCACCGCCGCCCTGGGTTGCAACTCAGGATTGCTCAGCAGCAACTGTTCGAAAGCATCGAAACGAGTAGCAGAAAACTGTGGCGGCTTGATGAAGGCAAAGGCGTCAATGGCGTGGCTCGGCTGGTCAAGTATCGCAAAGTGCTTGCCGCCGATTTCGATGGAGTCGCCGGCTGACGGTTTCGTCGTGGTTCCCCAGCCTTTCCATAATTCACTGATGCCCATGAGTACGAAGGGATTGAGAGGATCACTGTCTTCCGGCAGTCGAGGGCGTTTACTTGGGCTCGGGCCGGGCTTTTCTGACCGGGGCAGGGCACGGGAACTGCCTGCTTGTGGAGCTTGTTGTGTATCTGTAGTCGTCTGCAATTTACGGCGCCAGACGAATTGCCCGGGAATCTGCTCGAACGCTATATCCGGCACATTGATCGTTGTTGCTGAAGCCAGTTTGTATTCGCCTTGTTCGTTCCTGCGAACCAGGACGGTTCCTTCGGCGATATCGACATAGGTTTTCCCACGCGGCCCTTTGCGAATACCGTCCAGGGACTCCCGCGCGGCAGGGAGAAGGGTCGCCAGGTGCGGGTCGACGAGGATGATTGCTTGTAGTGGTTCGGCAGTCCGTGGCTGCGCAGACAGACTCCTCTGTCTGGAGTGAGCCGCGTACCACTGTGCCTCGATGCGCCAACGTGACTGGCCGTGGATTTTTTTCAGAATGGGTGGTGTCACGCCCGGAGCCGCGGGCCAGGGAATCTGGTAGTGACCGGCGGTGTTGAGTTCAACCCGGTAATGCCGGCCGTCTTCCAGGTGCGCGTAAATCTGGCCGCCCGGGGCCACGAATAACCCGTCGACGGAATTGTGCGGCTGTAGAAGAGCGGCTTGTAATACCGGCAGGGATATCTCGGCCAGTCTGGCATTGGTTTCGGTGAGCAGCGGATCCGTTATGTAACTCACCACCACGCGTGGGGCGCCTGCCATTTCGCTGCCAGACGTACCGGCAGTGGAAGTGTCGGGCAGTTGTTTCGTACCTGGCGCAAAAATGTCAGAACCCTGAGTGTTTTTGAGGCTGCCATTGCCAGCGGCAGATCTGTTGATCGCCGAAGTGTCGGGCGAAGCAGGGCGGACTGTAGTCTTTGTGGGTTTGGTCATTTGAAGTATCTCTAAGCTGTTCATGTTTTTTGGTTGACTGTCCTGCGCGGTCATTGGTCTTTGAAAATGAACAGCGTTGTCTGCCCCAGAACATCTGTCTGGGTGCCGCCGAGCAGGTAGCTGATCTTTTTTTCTGTGCGGTAAGTCGACAAAGGCTTTGATTCGCTGCTGGATGTTTGCAGCACGACTTCATTGTTCTCAAAACGCTCAGGCCGAAATCGCTGCAGGCGCCCGTCGTTAAGAGGTGGCAGTTTCAGTACGAACACGTGATCGATTTTCTCGCGGTGAAACAACAATTCGTTTTCCGCAAGCGTGTTTGTCGGGTTGCTTACCACGTAACCGTCATCCTCCAGAATCTGCTTGAACAGCCTGCGCAGATTGGCCGCAGTGGGCATCGTGGCGTACTCGTTCCAGTGGCGAGAGAAGCGCCCGGGATCAAAATCCAGGCGCATCAGGCCTTCACCCAGCGAAGCAGGAATCGCCAGGGTGGGTTCCGGTCCGGACAGAGGGCGCAACATGAGGAGCGGGTCGGCCAGCTTCCGATTCGGTGCTCTGCGCCGATCCCTGTTGGCCCAGTAACCAAACACCTGGTTCATCAGCGCCAGACCAGGGGCAATGATGATTTCCGATCGGTTTGCCTGATTGAACATGGCCCGGGCGAGTGAATTGACGGATTGATCCGACAAGTACTTGAAGGTTCTGGCGATGTACCGGGTGATCGGCATTTCGAAGGGCACGACACTGTCGAGGACCGTCCATTGGTGGTTTTGTTTAACCGCCCACTTTGGCTGCAGCGACGGGTTGTCCCGCAGCATGTATTCGAAAGCGTCATACAGGGCGGGCGAGAACAACGGATGCTGCAGGTAGACCAGTCGCGGGTTGGCATTCAGGTCTTGTTGCATCACCCGGTAATACTGCCCGTCGATCTCGATATGCTGACCCAACGCTGGTCGGACACGGTGTCCCCAGTTTCGCCATAAACCGAAACTCAAGTTGATCGCGTCAGGGTTGTCCGAGAGCAGGCTTTCGGTCAGCGCCCGGGTGGCGTCTGTCCCTTCTTCCTGATGCGGGCGTTTGCTGGGGCCGGCCATGGGGTCCGACGTCTCGGTCGAGGTTTTGCGTTTGTCCTGCGGCGGGCGTTGTGCAGGCAAATCGGTTGGCCCGGTCTTGCGGCGCCACAGTCGCGTCCCGGGAACCTGTTCGAACAATAGAGCGGATACTTCGCGCGCCGTCGCGGAGGTCTGCTGATAGTGACCGTTGGCGTTTTTACGCACCATGACGGTTCCTTCTGCGGTATCGATATAGGTTTTTCGGTGCTTGTCGTAGCGAACGCCGTCCAGTGTTTGCAGGCGGGGGGAGAGCAGGGCGGCGGCATCGGGGGCGAGGTAGATCGGCCGTTCCCCGGGGTTACGTTCAGCGGCTGCAGCTGGCCCGTCATTGTCTGGGTTGTGCGCCAGCCAACTGGGTCGTTCGAAGGTCCAGACTGGCTGGCGCTCGGTTTTGATCAGGAAAGGACCCGCCAGATGCGGAGTGAAGTTGAAGGGAATCCGGAAGCGGCCATCGTGATGGATTTCGACCAGCAGATGCCCCGCATTTTCAACATGGGCGTACAGTTTTCCCTCCGGGCTGGTGAACAATCCGCTGTCGGGATCCAGCCGTTGTAGCAGGTGCACTTGATCGGCAGGCCAGCTGATGGCGCGCAGAGCGGCCGCTACCGACACGGGGTAGACGGCAGATGCCTCGTGGACCTGCACTGGCTGTTGACGCCCGGAATTGCTCGGCAGGTCTGCAGAGGATTGCGTGGTTTCGCCGGGGATTCTGGGGACAATGCCAGCGGCATTTGGGCGTGTGTCAGGCGCAATAACACCGGCCACACGCTTTGGTGGTTTGACCATTAACTGAATCTCTTGATTTGGATTGTGGGTGTGCAGGTGTCCGGACTTGCGGACGTACCGTTCAGGCGTTCAGCAGCGGCTCAGCCCTCTCTCACAATGAACAGCGTCGGGTAATCAGCGGATATGGGTTGTATACCCCCCACCAGATGGATAACTTCGGTGTGAGCCAACTGGCTCTCCAGCATCTGTTTTTGCGACACGCTGAGCCTCGTCAGATAGGCGGGGTCGATGAGTTCGGTACCTGCGGGTGTGGTGCGAGTAACCTGATTGCCAGCGATGGGTGGCAGCTTCAACACGAATAGAGCGGCAACGCCTGGGCGGTAAAAAATCAATGCACCTTCACTGAGTCGGTGCGTGGTCGGATTAATGCTGTAGCCGTTGTGTTGCAGGATGGTCGCCATCAATCCGCGCAGGTTTCCTGGCGTCGGCGCTGCTGCATAGGAGGCCCACTCCTGAGGAAACCGTTGTGGGTCGAAATCCAGGCGCTGTAATACGGCTGAGTTGTGCGCAGGCAGTGTGAGCAAGTGGCCGCCTGCCAGATGGCCGGGCGATGTCGGCAGTTTTGGCAGCATCATCAAAGGGTCCGCCAGTCCGTGTAGCGGGGGCTCGTGATTTACCCTGTCCAGCCAATGGCGGAAGGTCAGCGCCATCGCCGAAAGTCCATGGGCGTTGATGCCCTGAGGCAGTGAAAGCCGATCGAATACCGCCCGCGCGAGGTTGCTGGTCGCCTGCTCGGACAGATAGTTGCAGGCGGCGGAAACATATTGAGTGGCGGACATTTCGAACGGTGGAGCGTTGTCCAGAACCTTCCATTGGCCTTCGCGTTTCAGTGCCCATTTCGGTTGGCGCGAAGGCTCGTGACGCAGCATGTTTTCGAACGCGTCATAGCGGTCCGGTGCAAATCCCGGGTGTTGCAAATAGACCAGTTCGGTATCGGCACTGACACCTTGCGTGACGATCCGAAAGTGTTGCCCGTCGATCTCTATCGACTCGCCTGAATCGGGTTTTGTGGACTTCCCCCAGTTTCTCCACTGACCGGCGGAAAGATCCAGGGCGACGCCCGGCTGAGCTAACAGATGTTCGACCAGCGTGCTGGTACCGGTCGCAACATGGCTCTGTTCGTCCAGGCGTTGGCGCTTGCTCGGGCCGGGTACGGCATCGGGCATTTCGGTGGACAGTGGATTGATTACGGCTGGGTCGCCTTGCTGCGGCGTGTCGATTTCACGCCAGAGTTTTGTCCCCGGAATCTGTTCCACTCTTTGTCCCGTCGGGGTTGATTCCCCGGCATGTGTCTGTCGCCAGCCTTCCGCAGTTTTGCTCACCATGACTATGCCGCCGAGCATTTCGACGTAGGGTTTCTTGCGTTTGTCGTAGCGAAACCCTTCTTCAGTGCCTGGTTGCAGCTTCAGTCGGGTGGCCGATTCGGGGTCGATATAGACCGGATGCGCTGGCCTTTCGCTGCTGGAAGCACCGGCCAGCGCAGACGGTCCGGTTTCGATGGATTGCTGCCTCACCCAGTCAGAGGTTCGCGCTTCGCTCAATTGGCGATGCCGGGTAAACGGACGACCGACGATGACGCTGGGGCGGTCGGCGGGCGCTTCTGGCAATGCGTGTGATGAAGTGGCTTCGGTGTGGGGAGTGGAATGACCCGGTTCACCGGGAAGTGCTGCCAGTGGAACAGGTAAAGGATTGGTTGCCCGGCCAGACGGCTCCGGTGACGCCGTGCGAGGAATTTTCCTGGGTGGTTTTGCCATGGACTTGCTCCGATGAATCGCTGATCAGTGATGCGGCCGGATATTCGGGAAGCGGATTCGATGTGCAATTGCGCGGCATCGTGTTTGCCCGACCCATTGGCTTCAAAGGCGTGATGTTCGGCAAAAACTCGCCACGGCGTGCGGTATATATGTATGGCGATGAGGGTAAGTGCTGCAGGGTGTTTCGAGGCGTTCGAAAGTCATGCCGACTCGCGCCGGCAGGGCCGGTGCGAGTCGTAGCGGGATCTCAGCGCTCCCTGAGCACGAACACCGAATCCGGAGTCGACTCAACCTTCAATACGCCCCCGATGAGCCAGACCACTTTGTTTTCCATGGTCGCGGTGGCCAGGGCGTGAAACGCCTCGTTGCCTATCCTGGCCGGCAGGCTGGGTTCTGCCAGTTCATTGCCCGGGGTGTGGGACAGGCCGACATGATCCACCACACCCAGTTTCATGAAATAAATCCGCTCACTGGTTCCGCGCCTGAATACCAGCGTTGGCATGCGGTGTTCGTATGTCAGGGGAAATATGTCATAGCCGCTGCGAACCAACAGGGCGCCAAGCAGGCGTCTGAGGTTCAGATCGGTCGGGTAGGTTTTGTAGTGGTTCCACTCGACGGGAAAATGCTTGGGATCGAAGCTGAGTCGTTGCAGTTCGCCGTCGACCTGGGAGGGTATGCGGATGAGTTTTTTTCCGTTGAAATCGATGGCGGGTGCCACTGCCAGCATGTTCAGCGGGTCGGCATACGCAGGTGCGCTGGGAAATGGCCGTTGTTTCCACTGATGCAGGACTGCCTGAATGTTGACCAGCCCGGTGCCGGTAATCGTCGGTGTGTTGTCCGCGAGTTCGAACAGCCTTCTGGCGACGGCCCGTGCCGTGTCATCAGAGAAATCAGGGAATGTCTTGGCTACCGACTGCGAGATCGGTTCATCGAAGAAACGTTTTCCAGGGTGTATTTCTCCCGGATCGTTACCGATGCGAAATGTTGCAACAGGCTGCATCGAGGGCGCCGTACGGAGCATTTGTTCAAACGCATCGAAGTGTGTTGGCACAAAGTCAGGATGTTGCACAAAGAAGACTTTGGGGTTAGGGGTGGAACCCTTCGGCACCACCGGATAATGAAACCAGCCGAGCTGCACCGACTCCACCTGCGCGGGTTTGTTCAGATGGCCCCAGGGTAGCCAGAAAAACGGTGTCTGCTCGGCTGGAGCGMTGGCGTCGAAGGTTGTTGGTGCTAGTGGTTGTTCGGGGACGTTGACCCGCGCGCGTTTGCTTGGGCCGGGTTGCGGTTTGTCTGCTTCGGCCATTGGCCGCGACCTGCCTGCAGCGGGATGGTCGGGGGTTGGCAAGTGCGGATGCTTGCGGCGCCAGAGCACCGTTCCGGGAATCTGTTGAAAAAATACATCGGGCAAGTCTCTGTTTGTAGTCGAGGTCAGTTGATATTCACCTTGCTGGTTTTTCCGAACCATGACTGTGCCGTCTGCGGTATCGACGAAGGTATGTTTGAGTTTGTTGTATCGGAGTCCCCCCGTTGAGAGTTCTGCTCTGGTCAGTGTTTTTGCGTCATCGGGCGCAAGGTAGGAGAGGGACGGTGGCGTGGCAGGGGTGTCGGGGCGAGACTGTGTTGATTGCCAGCCGGGGCGCTGGATGTGCCAGCTGGCCTGGCCTTCAATCCTGGTCAGTACCGGGCCGGGAACACCCGGTGCAAAGGTCAGCGGAACGTAATAGTTGCCTTGCAGATCCCGTTCGACGACAAACCGGCCTTCGTTGCCGATTTGCGCGTAGGTTCGTTGATCCGGGCCGGTGAACAGACCCGTGTTTTCTCCGCTTGGTATCAGCTCGTGCAATCGATCCTGTGGCCAGGCGATTGCACTGCGGGCGGCACGGTAGGTATCGGGCATATCACTGACGATGACGGCGGGCGGGCGAGTGGTGGCGATACCGGGAGGTCCCGTGGTCGCGTCGACGCCCGGCAGCGCTGGGTCAGGCAGGTTTGCAGTGACGCGAGTCCCCGAGCCTGGCTGTGCAGGTCTGGTTGTAACAGGGGTATCTGCTGCCACTGTCACAGGAACTTTTTTGGGTGGTTTGGCCATGTGAAGTTACTCGTTGAGTGATGATGCGCGGGCACGTAAGTGCCTCAGCGCATTTTTCAGGCGCACTCGTCCGCATCCTGTGGAGATGTTCGGTTACTGCACTTCGGAGTGCGCACGTGGTTATCGGTTTTTGACGGGTGTGTGGCGCGTCAAGCAGGGGGAACAGTCATCAACGGCGGCTGTGCAAAGAGGGTGAGGTCTTGATGGCTGCACCGATTGACCACTTGCAGTGCTGAGTATTCAACGCGAGATTTGTCTCTGCGCAGGATCCAGCCGTGTGCGGGAAAGTTGTAACTCAGTGCCTCGTGACGATTGTCGGCGAGCACGATGTTTCTCACTTTGATCTCTTGATTGGCCATTGCTGCAAGGGCCTCGGGCAAGTCTTTTGCCGAGTCGGGGTCTTCAAAGAAGCGGGCATCCAGACCATCCAGGTAAACCCTGTCGAAAGAAAGATCGACGGTATGGACAACCCCTTTCTCGGTAATGACACGGACCTGATCGATCAGGTCTTCGCTTTCGTACTCGGGCAAATGAATAATGCAGGTGCCGATGTGCAGCTGGTTATTTTCCAGCCTGATCTCGACCTTGCCGAGTTTCGTCGCGTCGAGGTCCCAGGTGGAAGAGTAAGGCAGTCTGGCAGGGGCGTTCGCGAGTGCTCCCGGGGTAGACAATCTGATCGCTATATCGGCAACCAGATGAATCAGGTAGGTGGAACCAGTACCTTCAAGATTCTGGATCGAGGTTTGCTCGGGGTAGGAAAAAAGCGAACCGCATCCCGCCCTGTCGAATTTGAAGGGTTTGGTTTCAGGTAACTCAAAAGGCGTCTGATCTGTGCGCCGTGGCAGTGGTAGTGAGAGCTGCGTCGTCCAAGTATCAAAATCATTCGGATTATGGCTTTCAAGGGGGCAAACATCGGTTTCCGGTGTCAGCTGCAAATTGACCGTGACGCCACCTTTAAAAATGAGCACGACCCGGTAGTTGGGACGTGCGGCCATGGTTCGCAAGATCCTGATCATGTTTCTGGGGTCAAATCCACCTTCCGCATAGGCGAACAAGCCAAATTTCAGTGTGTTTTGGCCGAAGTGATAAATCAGGTCGCATCCCGCAAAAAGTTCTCCATTTGACTTCTTCTCTCCCGAGGTAAAGTGCGCTTCAACCTGTGTCAGTTCGCTGATGTCGTAATCAAGATGCAGACGAACCACCGCTTCAGCACGTTTCACCAACCGGAGTGTCGTGTTTTTCCTGGACCTTGGCAGGTAGTAACTCGCATCACGCTGATGATCGATCAGGCACTCGGGAGCGTGGAGGATAAGGGGTCTTTCGGGTGTTCCTTTTTTTACAACGACGACTTCGATTTCGAGGTTGTGGCCATTTTCGATGCTGTCGGGCAGGTCGGGGGCGTCAGGCAGTTTTAACGAGTAGCCGTCGCCGGTCATGAACGTGAATTTATTATTCTGCAATACGAAGTTGTTTGCGTCTTTCTTATACAGGCCTTGAATGATCACGACACTTTTCGGGTCGTCCGCAAATGCGAATCGGGAACTGATGATCAGCGCGCCATTCTCGATTGCCCAGCTTTCGATCAGTTCGTATTTCCAGTTGAGCAGAACAATACTTTCTTCTGTGCCGTCTTCGATGATGGCAATACGGCCTGGTTTGTGGTCAATGATGTATTCGTCAATGCCAGCCTCACCCGAGGCTGTTGCTCCGGGATACGTCAGATGGATTTGATCATTTCCGGGCCCCGCATTGATGGTGTCCTGGCCGCGCGAATTAATGATGTTGCGTTTATCCGAACCGGTCACAACACTGATGGCCCCGCTGACCGTTTCAACATTCTCGATACTTTCCAGAAGGCTGTGGAGAGTATATTTTTCACCCTCTTCGGCAGACGGATCGGTTGCGATTACCTGCAGGGTTTGGGCCAGCAGATCGACGTCATAGCCTTTTCTATCGGTGCGGCGGGTGTAATTGCTTCCAGCCAGAACAAGCGTGTCGTTGCCTGCGCCGCCTTTCAGTGTTGAATACTCAGAAATCTGGGCATCCTGTACAAGCAGATCCCCTGCACCCTCGAACACGAAGCGGTCGTCTTTCTCACCCCCGGTCAGCTGTTTTTTTCCCGATCGGTAGTGAAAGCTGTTGGGTTTGTTCTCAACGCCCTTGATTGAGTCCTGGCCCTCGCTGATGAACCAGAGAATGCCCTTGTTTTCGCCAACCGTACCCAACTCTGCACCAGGCGTATCCTTGGAAACCCCGTTGCGGGCGTCAATGATGTCATCGCCTCCCTTGATCTCGGGAACCTGGATCGTTTCCCAACTGTCTCGTTTGGTCCACCAGTTACGCTTGCGCACTCGGGAGGGTTTGAGGTGGACTTCAAACTTGCCATTAACGATGGCTTCAGTTGTGTCCTTTAGTTGCCCATCCAACAGTTTTCTGGCTGTTTCTTTCAATTGTTTCGCGTGTTGGAGCCTGGTTTTTGCCAGCAGATAGCGATTTTGCACGGCCTGGTCAGGGTCCATCATGCAGAACGAAAACCAGCCTGTGCGCCAGCGCTCGTCCAGCGTCAGTTCGATGTAGTCATCAATGTCGTCGACCACGCGTACCGCGCCATAAATTTGCGATCCGATGGCCAGGATTGCTCCAGCTGCAAGCCCGACCGGGCCTGCAAATGAAAAGCCTGCCAACGCCGCCGCACCGAGGATGACCGTCATGGCGGCGCTGGTAATACTCAATCCAGCGCTCACGTAATGGTCCATGGCTTCTTTTCCGACGGCATTTTCAGCGGCATTGATCGATCTGACAGCAGTGAAGATATCGAACGGCAATGTCAGTGCGCCGCCGATCAAACCGCCGGAGCGACCCAGCCTCAGGGCAAACCGGGTTTTGGCAAAATCCATCAGGGCGCCTTGCCCGGCCGAGAGCATATTCGACGCAATTTTGCTGACGGCGATGTCAACAACAATGGAACCCACTTCCGTACCAATACCCAAGCTGTTGATGGCGACTTCGGTGGTGTTGTTTGCTTTGATAGCATCCACCACACCGCGTAAACCCATGAATATGCCGAAAGCTTGAATGCCGACACTCGAACCGAGCGCGGCGTAACTTTTCGCCAGGGACACCCAGCGAGGATTATGTTTGGGCAGGTTTGCGTGATACAGATCCAGTTTCTGTGCAGAATCCAGCAGTTTTACCAATTTGCTACGGTAGTTACCTTCGTCTGTAGAGACTTGCGAACTTTCTCTTATCAGATGAGGGGCCGTCAGTGGGCGTTCGCTGGCCATTTCGAAAAGCAGTGTCGTCAACAAATAACTGTCCTTGCCTGTTGACGATTTCATATGGTGTTCAATGTCGACAGCACTGAACTGCAACGCGTTGATGAAAGATCGCTTGGGTACCCGGAAAAAGGTGCTTTTGCCGCTCAGTGGCTGGCTGTCAAACGTTGCGCCCAAGGCATCAAGTGACACTCGTGTTATTGAAATATTGCCGATTTGCAGCGGGCCGAATACGGAGTCGACTATTTTCAATTGATCGACTTTGCTTTTTACTTTGATGCTGGTTGTTTCATCAGTTTCGGGTTTGAAGTCAATGGTCGAAAGATGATGTTCATTGCTCTCGAAACGCATGTCGGCGATGACGACGGCGTCGGTGATTTCTGCAGTTTCCAATGACGCTTTACGTATCAGGGTGGCCATGTGAACTTCCTTGTTCTGGCGGGTTTTTATTTATTTGAGTCGTGATAGTACGGTCGCCTTTTGAACGATGTACATCAACGGGTTGTTGCTGTGTATTGCGCTTGAGGGATGCAGTTGTGGCGGCGGGGAGATGTCGCGAGCAACACGAGCGGTCGCTGCGAATGCCATCCCTGACTTGAGTTTTTCAAGTCAGGGATGGCTACAGATAAATAAAAAGTTTGTGATCCAAATGTCTCAGTGACTGCTGAGCAACGATGCTGCGCCGGCGCCTCCGAACAAGCCGGCACTGATCCGGTTGAACCAGCTCTGTCCTTTGCCACTGCGCAAGTAACGCGCTGCGCCGTGGGCTCCGAGTCCGTAGGCCAGCTTGCACAGCAGATCCAGCAGGGTCCAGGTGGCGATCATCACCAGCAACTGCGGCAGGAAGGGCTGTTCGGCGCTGAGGAATTGCGGTAGGAAAGCGGCGAAGAACAGGATGTCTTTCGGGTTGCTGGCGCCCAGTACAAAGGCGCGCCCGAACAACGCGCGAAACCGTGGAACGGCGGCAGCTTGTGGCACGACGGCGCCGACCGATGGCTGGCGCGATTGCTGCCAGCTCTGCCAGGCCAGATAGAACAGATAGAGTCCGCCGACGATTTTCAGGGCGCTGAACAGTTGCTCCGATGCCAGCAACAAGGCACCCAGCCCCAACGCCGAAGCACTGAGCAGGCAGATAGAGGCGAATACGCCACCGAGAAATGCCGGATAAGAACGGCGCAACCCATAATTCAGACTGTTGCTGATCATCAACAACGACAGTGGCCCCGGAATCAGGATCACCACCAATGCAGCACCGCTGAACAGCAGCCAGGTTTCCAGACTCATCACTTTCCTCCTTTTTTTGTTGTACTCAAGAATGTGCAAAAGCCCCACCCGATTGGGTGAGGCTGTGTTGAAGCTTGAACCGCGTGACGCTTACAAGAAGATGAACTTGGCGATGAAGATCGCGCAGAGCACCCACAGGCTCACGGAAATTTCCTTGTACTTGCCGGTACCGGCCTTCAACGCCACGTAGGTGATGAAGCCCAGCGCGATGCCGTCGGCGACCGAAAAGGTCAGTGGCATCATGATCGCGGTGACGATGGCCGGGATGGCGTCAGTGGCTTCGTCCCATTCGATGTGGGCCATGCCGCCCATCATCAGCATCGCCACATAGATCAGTGCACCGGCGGTGGCGTAAGCGGGAATCATGCCGGCCAGCGGTGCGAAGAACATCGCCGCTATAAATAGCACACCTACGGTGACTGCGGTAAGACCAGTCCGACCACCAGCGGCTACACCAGCGGCACTTTCTACATAACTGGTGACTGGCGGAACACCGACCACAGCGCCGAAGACGCTGGACGCACTGTCGGCTTTCATCGCGCGGGAGAGGTTTTCGATACGGCCGTCAGCATTCACCAGGTTGGCGCGCTGGGCGACGCCCATCAGCGTGCCAGCGGTGTCGAACATGTGCACAAAGAGAAAGGCCAGTACCACGCTGATCATGCTGACGTTAAACACGCCGGCGACGTTCATGGCCATGAAGGTCGGAGCCAGACTTGGCGGGGTCGACATGATCCCTTCGTAGTGCACGATGCCCAGGCCCCAACCGGCCAGGGTCACGGTGATGATGCTGATGAGGATTGCGCCGAAAACTCGGTGGTAGCTGAGGATCGCGATCATCAGAAAGCAGATGGCCGCGAGCAGTGGGCCAGGTTCGCGCAGGGAGCCGAGTTTGATCAGTGTGGCCGGGCTGTCGACGACGATACCCGCGGTTTTCAGGCCGATCAGGCCAAGGAACAGACCGACGCCGGCACCCATCGCAAAGCGCAGGCTGACTGGAATGCTGTTCAGCAGCCACTCGCGAATCCGCGAGAAAGTCAGGATCATGAACAGCACACCGGAGACGAACACCGCACCCAGTGCAGTTTCCCAGTTGTAGCCCATGGTGCCGACCACGGTGTAAGTGAAGAACGCGTTGAGGCCCATGCCCGGCGCCAGACCCACTGGCCAGTTGGCGTACAGGCCCATCAACAGGCAGCCCAGCGCGGCGGCGATACAGGTGGCGACGAAGGCTGCACCATGGTCGATACCGGCATCGGCCATGATGTTCGGGTTGACGAAGATGATGTAAGCCATGGTGATGAAGGTTGTCAGACCGGCAATCAGCTCGGTCTTCACCGTGGTGCCATGCAAGCTGAGTTTAAACAGACGTTCCAGCAGGCCACTGCGTAATGGCGGCGAGAGGTCCAGCGTCGATGCTTCGGATTTGCGGCTTTCCACAGCGAGTACTCCTCAAGAGTTTTATTGTTATTTCCAGGGCCGGACCCATGAGGGGTGGCAGTGGCCCTTTGAGGCATACGCGAATTTGTTGACCATGCGGTCAGGAACTCGCACGCTGTGGATTATGCTTTTGTGTACAAATAAAGCAAATATTGTTTTTGGTTTTGTTTACGAAAGTTCCGTCGATAGCGATATATCGCCTGCACTGGCCCCTTTGCGAGCAGGCTCGCTCCCACGTTTGGAATGCGTTCCCCTGTGGGAGCGAGCTTGCCCGCGAAGAGGCAGTCCCATTCAATCGAGAGCCGTCTGACTTTTCCCCAGTGCCATATTCACCGCCAACCAGCCATTCACCGCCGCCTCGCCAGCCTCGGCAAACACTCGCTCCAGTAATTTCACCTGCTCACGCCGCAGCGCCTGTTCAAACTTCGCGCCTTCGGCCGTCAATTCCAGCAGACGCTTTCGCTTGTCGGCCTCGGACGCCACGCTGTCGACCAGATGCATTTCCTGTAACTGCCGCAACGGCATGTTCAAGGCCTGCTTGCTCACGCCAAGCAATCCCAGCAATTCCTTCACGCTCAAATTCGGGTATCGAGCGATGAAAAACACAATTCGCTGATGTACCCGCGACAGCCCGCGGCGCTCGAGCATTTCATCAGCCTTGGCGGTGAAGGCTTGATAGCCGAAGAAAAACGCTTCCATCGCCTGTTGTTGGCTCGCGGGGTTTTTAAGGTCAAGCATATTGACGTACTCGCTCAAGCTGTCGTAATTTCAGTCAACCAGTTTGACTCATTTTTCCCATGCCTCGCTACCGGTGACTTCCATGGCTTTTTCCGAACGTGTCGCGCGCCTTAAAAGTTCTTTGATCCGTGAAATCCTTGCCGCCGCCCAGCGTCCGGAGGTCATGTCGTTCGCTGGTGGCTTGCCGGCCGAAGCGATGCTGCCGAAGGTCGAGTGGGCTGACATGCCGCTGTCGCTCGGCCAATACGGCATGAGCGAAGGCGAACCGGCATTGCGCGAAGCCTTGGCAGCGGAGGCGAGGGCGCTGGGCCTGGAGTGCACCGCAAGTCAGGTACTGGTGGTCAGCGGCTCGCAGCAAACCCTCGATCTGGCGGCCAAGCTGTACATCGACAAGGGCACGGAAATTCTGCTTGAAGCGCCGACCTATCTCGCTGCATTGCAGATTTTCCAGCTGTTCGGCGCCGATTGCCTGACCGTGCCGCAAGAAGCCGACGGCCCGAATCTGGCGCAATTGCGCAGTCGTCTCGAACAGCACCGGCCAGCGTTCATTTATCTGATCCCGACGTTCCAGAATCCGTCCGCCGTGCGTTACAGCGAAGCCAAGCGTGCAGCCGTAGCGGCATTGCTCGACGAATTCGGCGTCACCCTGATCGAGGACGAACCCTACCGCGAGCTGACTTTCGATGGCGGCAGCGCCAAGCCGATTGCCGGGCGTCTGCAGAAGGCGAGCTGGATCTACACCGGCACCGTGTCGAAAACCTTGTTGCCCGGTTTACGCGTCGGCTACCTGATCGCCAGCCCGGACCTGTTCCCGCATCTGCTCAAACTCAAGCAATCGGCAGATCTGCATACCAACCGCATCGGTCAGTGGCAGGCCCTGCAATGGATCGGCAGCGACAAGTATCAGCAGCATCTGAGCGAGTTGCGCGGCTTCTATCGGCAACGGCGCGATGCCTTCCAGGCGGCGCTGGAAACGCACTTTGCTGATCTGGCCGACTGGAACATGCCGCAGGGCGGGCTGTTTTTCTGGCTGACGTTGAAGCAGCCGCTGGATACGCGAACGTTGCTCAATGAGGCGTTGGCCAATGACGTGGCGTTTATGCCGGGGGAGCCGTTCTTTCCGGATCCGGATAACAACCTTGGGCATTTGCGCTTGAACTTCAGCCACATCGATCCGGCACGACTGGATGAAGGGCTCAAGCGATTGGCGGCGGTGGTGCGCCAGGCGCTGCTAGAGAAAGCGGCCTGAAAACAAATAAACCGGCTCGAGGGCCGGTTTATTTTTGTCTGGGATTTGCGGTAGCTGAGAGGGCCCCTTCGCGARCAGGCTCGCTCCCACAGTGGAAATGCATTCCAAAGGGTGGGAGCGAGCCTGCTCGCGAAAGCGTCAATCAACCCACCACATAATCATCAGACCGCCGCAAACCGCTTATCCAGATAATCAATAATCACCTTGGACTCATACATCCAGGTTGTCTGGCCATTCTCTTCAATGCGCAGGCAAGGCACCTTGATCCGGCCGCCCTGATCCAGCAGCGTCTGACGATCCTGTTCGTTGTTCTTCGCATCCTTCAGCGCCACCGGCACATTCAGGCGACGCAGCGTGCGGCGGGTTTTCACGCAGAACGGGCAGGCATGGAACTGATACAGGGTCAGGCCTTGCGCGGCGGCATTGACCTGGGCCTGAGTTTCGGCAGGACGCTGTTTCTTGCCCGGGCGGGTGATGAAGTCGATGAAGATAACCAGTTGGCCGAGGCCGACACGAAGCGCTTTGACGAACACGTTTAAAGCCTCACGGTGCAAATTGAGAAAGGCGCGCAGCTTACCCGATTTTTCACGGACGAAAAAAAACCGGCGATGAATGCCGGTTTTCTTCGGGCAACGAATTACTTGATGAGGCTGAGGAATTCGCTGCGGGTCGCTGCGTTTTCGCGGAACTCACCGAGCATCACCGAAGTGATCATCGACGAATTCTGCTTCTCGACACCGCGCATCATCATGCACATGTGCTTGGCCTCGATCACCACGGCTACGCCCAGCGCGCCGGTGACTTGCATCACTGCATCGGCGATCTGGCGGCTGAGGTTTTCCTGGATCTGCAGGCGACGGGCGTACATGTCGACGATCCGCGCGACCTTCGACAGGCCCAGCACTTTGCCGCTCGGGATGTACGCAACATGCGCCTTGCCGATGAACGGCAGCAGGTGGTGTTCGCACAACGAGTACAACTCGATGTCCTTGACCAGCACCATTTCGCTGTTGTCGGAGCTGAACAGGGCACCGTTGGTGACCTCTTCGAGCGTCTGTTCATAACCGCGGCAGAGGTACTGCATGGCTTTGGCGGCACGCTTTGGCGTGTCGAGCAGGCCCTCGCGGGACACGTCCTCGCCCAATTGGCCGAGAATCGCGGTGTAATTCTGTTCCAGGGACATGAAACTACCTGTGGGGATTTTCGCAAAGGGCAAGGGTACGGTGGCGGACACAACCCTGCAAGTTCGGTGTAACGGGATTATTCGTCGCGACCTTCCATCATGGTGCGTTTGAGCATCACGTAAACCGCGCCGGCACCGCCGTGTTTCGCCTGACACGAGCAGAAACCCAGCACTTGGGCATGCTGGCGCAACCAGGTGTTGACGTGGCTTTTGATCATTGGCCGCTTGCCGTCCAAGCGCACAGCCTTGCCGTGGGTGACGCGGACGCAGCGGATTTCGAATTTAGTCGCTTCGGCAAGAAAGGCCCAGAGGGTTTCGCGGGCCTTTTCCACGCTCATGCCGTGCAGGTCGAGGCTGCCTTCGAACGGGATCTGGCCGACCTTGAGCTTGCGCATCTGACTTTCCTGCACGCCGTCACGGGACCACATCAACTCGTCTTCCGGGCCGACATCGATCACGAACTGGTCGGACAGGCCATCCACGGTAGCGGTGTCGGTGCGCACGGTGGCGGACTGGCGCAGCTTGGCGATCTGTGCGCGGTCAGCCTTGGGTTTGCCGGTGTCGGCGCGGTCGTGCTTGATCGGCTTGACGCCTTGGATCGCACTTTTGAACAGGGAAAAATCGTCGTCTTGCATGTCAGCCTCCGCGAAGGGCGGCCAGTTTACCCAAGTCGAAACAAAACGGCCCGGCAAAAAGCCAGGCCGGTGATTCAGTCGTGTTTTTTCATCAGGTGCGGGGACATGTTCAGTTCCCGCGATTGCCGGGCGCGACGCCGGCAACGACGCCACAGCGCCACGCCGAAATACAGAAACAGCAAGCCGACAGCCAGAATGATCGCCGAACCCATCGGCGTGGCATTCAAATCACCGAGCGCTGGCGGGCGCCCGAGCAGGCTGGCGGCCCCGGCCATCGCCAGCAGCACACCGAACGTCGCCAGAATGGCGGCAATCGCCGCGCCGAATCGAAAACGCCAGTTGCTTTGGCCTTTGGGCCGCAAGCGGCGTGCGTCAAATCCATCGGATAACTTCATTCCGACCTTCCTCAATGGGTATCGGCCCTTCGACCGGGAGTTGACCGGGTTGTTCCTGAGGCTATGGCATTTGCGGCAAATGAGAGGATTTTGCGGATGAGCGGCGCCGTGAGCCGCTCATCAGGGTCGATCAGATCAGGTCTTGCGTCAGCGCGAGGGTGGCGAAGTTGTCCGCCATGATCGCCATTTCGGCTTCCTGTACCACAGCGGCGCTGAGCACGCGGCCCTTGAACGGCAGGTCGCGGGTGGCGCAGGCGTCTTCGACCAGGGTGCAGCGGAAACCCAGATTCTTCGCCGCACGTACGGTGGTGCTGACACTGGAGTGGCTCATGAAACCGCAGACGATCAGGTCCAGTGAGCCAAGGTTTTGCAAACGGTCCAGCAACTCGGTGCCGTGGAACGCGCTCGGCAGCAGTTTGCCGATAATGGTTTCATCGCCCTGTGGCTCGAGGCCAGGGATGAATTCGCCGCGTTCGCCCTGCGGGTCGAACAGGCCGCCGACGGTGCCGAGGTGACGCACGTGCACGATCGGCCGACCGGCTGCACGGGCTGCGGCAACCACTTGCTTGATGTTTGCGACGGCCGCGTCCATGCCGCTCAGGGCCAGCGGGCCACTGAGATATTCTTTCTGGGCATCGATGATGACCACGGTGGCATGGCTCAGTGTGGCCGCTGCGTAACCGCGACCGCTGAGTTGAAACATCGTTTTTGGAACGGACATTCTGGGGCTCCTTGGGGTGGGGCTTTTGCGACATTGTCCTCTGGCTGAGCGGTTCTGTGAATCGCTACCATCGTAGGCACCGTCGTTATTGGCCTGCAGCCTTGTCAAGTTACACGTTCTGTTCAATAGCCGATGCAAAAAACAGAAAACTCCTACCGTCGGTGCGATGTTTTTCCTGCGTCGTCGTCGCGCGTTTTGGCTGCTAGAATCGCCAGTCGTTTTTTCTGGAGTTCTGCGCCGTGATCACTTCCCGCCTTCGTACCCTGCGTGACCATATCCGTTGGGCCGTCAGCCGCTTCCATGGGGAGGATCTGTTTTTCGGCCATGGCACCGACAATGCCTGGGACGAAGCCCGGCAACTCGTACTCGGCGCGTTGCACCTGCCGTGGGAAATCGCCGACAGCTACCTCGATTGCGCGCTGGAAGACGACGAGTTGGTTAACCTGCAACGCCTGCTCAAGCGCCGTATCGAAGAACGCATTCCCACCGCTTACCTGTTGGGTGAGGCATGGTTCTGCGGCATGTCGTTCATCGTCGATGAGCGCGTGTTGATCCCGCGCTCGCCGATTGGCGAACTGATCGAAAACCGTTTCGCCCCGTGGATCGGCAACGAGCCTGCGCGGATTCTCGACCTGTGCACCGGTTCCGGTTGCATCGGTATCGCCTGCGCCTACGAGTTTCAGAACGCCGAAGTGGTGCTGGCCGATCTGTCGTTCGAAGCGCTGGAAGTGGCCAACCAGAACATCGAGCGCCATGGCGTCGATGAGCGCGTCTATACCGTGCAGGGCGATGGGTTTGATGGCTTGCCGGGCCAGCGTTTCGACCTGATCGTGTCGAATCCGCCTTACGTTGATGCGGAGGATTTCGCCGACATGCCGGACGAGTATCAGCATGAACCGGAGCTGGGCCTGGCGTGTGGCGACGATGGTTTGAACCTGGTGCGACGCATGCTCGCTGAAGCGGCGGATCACCTGACCGAGAAGGGCTTGCTGATCGTTGAAGTGGGCAACAGTCAGGTGCACGTTGACGCGCTGTACCCGGAAGTCGATTTCGCCTGGCTCGAATTCGAGCGCGGCGGGCATGGTGTGTTCATGCTGACGGCGGAGCAGTGCCGCGATCATCAGGCGCTGTTCGCTTCCCGCGTCTAATCGGGCTGCATTCCGACGCGGAGCGTGGGAACGATCAAAAGCTTCGCGAGCAAGCTCGCTCCCACAGGTTCGGTGTACGACACAAATCCTGTGGGAGCGAGCCTGCTCGCGAATCGCCGCACTGCGGTCTCAAGCCATCAGCGATGCGTGGCAATCCAGATCAGCAGCCCCGCCTGAAACACCGCAAACGCCACCAGACAGGTAATGGTGAAACGCAGCCCGGCGTCTTCACGCTTGAACTTGCTGACCTTCTCTTCCTGTTTCTTCAGCTTCACTTCCTGCTCGGCCAGATTCTGTTCGGCCTGCTGAAGCATCTGTGCCGCTTCAAGAATCTCGACGATCTGCAGCTTCTCGCTGTTCCAGTCGCCGAGCAAATCGCCGACCAACACATCCTTGACGCTGCCCTTCAAGTGCTGGGCATCGGCGTACACCACATCAAAACCATGCACCCGCAGGAAATGATCGCGACGCAGGCGGGTGTCTTCGTTCAGCGCGTCCTTGTTGTTCAAGTCCATGCCGTCAACGGTGTAGGTCGGCCAGCGCTTTTTTGCCCAATTGATGCCTTGCGCGGCCATGTAACGGCCGATGCCACGGTTCATTGGTTCGATCTGCAAGCCGCTGTCGGGGCCGAAGTGCACACGTTTGGTCGTGTGATCAACCCACACGTCCAGCTGATTCTGCTCTTTGCGCACACGCTGGCCGGGCAGCTTGATCGTCATGCGCATCAGGCTTTTTTCTTTGCTGTTGCGTTCGGCATAGCCGAATTCGACGAAGCGCAAGGGGCGGCCGCCAGTGTTGCGGTCGGTCTGCAGCGGGGCCAGGCGGAGCATCTTG
Organism: Pseudomonas sp. P4_D7; assembly: GCF_056401755.1. NCBI lineage: Bacteria > Pseudomonadati > Pseudomonadota > Gammaproteobacteria > Pseudomonadales > Pseudomonadaceae > Pseudomonas > Pseudomonas sp. P4_D7. The sequence goes on from NZ_JBFUIR010000051.1 coordinate 27,607, forward strand.
TGGTGCTCGACGTGGACATCCGCCCACGGCAGCTCGACCGCTGGCGGTGCGTCTTTTTCAGCGGTGGTGTCGGGTGAAGTCGGGGTATCAGTCATAACGGCGAGATCCTGTCCAAGCCCTGCTTGTCGCCAGCCGTTGCGCTGGCGACAAAGGCTTATCGGCCGTTTTTTGCAGGACTAGAGGGTAAACAACCGTTAACGGGTGCGAAGTCCGTCAATAAACTCGATGATCTTCGCGCCAAGTTCCGCCGCCAGTGGCAAATTCGGATCCTTGTACGAAGCCAATTGCCGCTTCATATCGTTATGGACGATGCGCATGACGTGGTTCATGCCGTCGATCACCGCCAGTTCGGCGTCGGGTTTCGCGGCTTTCAGCGCCTGCGCATCGCCAACGCCGACCTGCATGTCGTTGCTGCCCTGGACGATCAGCGCCGGCATCTTCAATTGCGCGAAGGCTTTCGCGGGATCCTGACGGAACAGCGAAATCAGATACGGCTGCACGCTCGGGCGGAAAATCACCTGCAACGGTTGCGGCACATTGTCGTCAGTGTGGCCGGCCTTGAGGCTGTCGAGCAGTTCGTTACTGCGTAGCATCAACGGAGGAGGGAGGCTGCGGGCCAGTTGCTCGCGGATCACTTGATCGACCGGGCGGGCGCTGCCGGACAGGGAAATCACCGCAGCGGCATCCACTTTCAGCGCGGCGAGGCTGGCAATCAGCGCGCCTTCACTGTGGCCGAGCAGGATCAATTTGCCGAAACGCGGATCGGCCTTGAGCTTCTGCCCCCACGCCACCGCGTCTGCCGCATAGGCCTCCACCGATAAATTGCGCTCATCCGGCGTCGCCGCCAGACTCGCCGCAACACCGCGTTTGTCGTAACGCACACTGGCAATGTTGTGTTTGGCCAGCACCCACGCCAGGCGCTTGAGGCTGTCGTTGCGCCCGCCGTCGGGGTTGTTTCCGTCGCGATCCGTAGGACCGGAGCCAGAAATAATCAGGACAACCGGCACCGGATTGTCGGACTTTGGCAGCAGCAGCGAACCGAAAAGTTCGCCGGTGCCGGTATCCAGAGTGACCGGGCGTTGTAGGACCGTCGCTTGGGCAAAGCCCGTAAAGAGGGTAAGACTCAAGATCAAAACTCGCAGCATCATCACGCCATCATTCGCCAAGGTGCCGGTTGGACTCGCCAGCACCACTAAGGTTCGAGGATGAACTACTCGGTTAGCCTGCGTATACTGGCGCGCATCACGAATTTGGGTTTGATTTCACGGAGCGTCCTGCATGTCCGGCAATACCTACGGCAAGTTGTTCACTGTCACCACCGCTGGCGAAAGCCATGGTCCGGCGTTGGTCGCCATTGTCGACGGCTGCCCGCCGGGCCTGGAGATCTCCCTCGAAGACCTGCAGCGCGACCTCGATCGCCGCAAGCCAGGCACCAGCCGCCACACCACCCAGCGTCAGGAAGCCGACGAAGTCGAAATCCTCTCTGGCGTATTCGAAGGGCGCACCACCGGTTGCTCGATCGGCCTGCTGATCCGCAACACCGACCAGAAGTCCAAGGACTACTCGGCGATCAAGGATCTGTTCCGCCCGGCCCACGCCGACTACACCTACCACCACAAATACGGCGAGCGCGACTATCGTGGCGGTGGTCGCAGCTCGGCGCGCGAGACCGCAATGCGCGTGGCGGCCGGTGCGATCGCGAAGAAATACCTGGCCACCCAAGGCATCGTCATTCGTGGCTACATGAGCCAGCTCGGCCCGATCGAAATCCCGTTCAAGACCTGGGATTCGGTGGAAGACAACGCTTTCTTCAGCCCCGATCCGGACAAAGTCCCGGAGCTGGAAGCCTACATGGATCAATTGCGCCGCGATCAGGACTCGGTCGGGGCGAAGATCACCGTCGTTGCCGAAGGCGTGATGCCGGGTCTGGGCGAGCCGATTTTCGACCGTCTCGACGCTGAGCTGGCGCATGCGCTGATGAGCATCAACGCAGTCAAAGGCGTGGAAATCGGTGCCGGTTTTGCCTCGGTCGCTCAGCGCGGCACCGAACACCGCGATGAAATGACCCCGGAAGGTTTCCTCAGCAACAACGCGGGYGGCATCCTCGGTGGTATTTCGTCCGGTCAGCCGATCGTTGCGCATCTGGCCTTGAAGCCGACGTCGAGCATCACCACCCCGGGCCGTTCGATCGATATCCACGGCAACTCTGTGGACGTCATCACCAAGGGCCGTCACGACCCGTGCGTCGGCATCCGTGCCACGCCGATTGCCGAAGCGATGATGGCCATTGTGCTGATGGATCACTTGCTGCGTCACCGTGGCCAGAATGCCGATGTGCGCGTGAGCACGCCGGTGCTGGGTCAGCTTTGATGGCAGGCCTTAAAGCCGTCGCGGCATAACCGGCGTGGCGGCGCTCCCTTACTGGCGGCTGTCCAGTTTCTATCTGTTCTATTTCGCCTTGCTCGGGTCGACAGCGCCGTTTCTGGCGCTGTACTTCGACCACCTCGGCTTCAGTCCTGCGCGGATCGGTGAGCTGGTCGCGATCCCGATGCTGATGCGCTGTGTGGCGCCGAACATCTGGGGCTGGCTCGGTGATTACACCGGCAAACGCCTGGCTATCGTGCGTTTCGGCGCGGTGTGTACGCTGCTGACGTTTTCACTGATCTTCGTCAGCAAGACCTACGCCTGGTTGGCGATGGTCATGGCCTTGCACGCGTTCTTCTGGCACGCGGTGCTGCCGCAGTTCGAAGTCATCACCCTGGCGCATTTGCAGGGGCAGACCTCGCGCTACAGCCAGATTCGTTTGTGGGGTTCGATCGGTTTCATCATCACCGTGGTTGCACTCGGCCGATTGTTCGAATGGCTCAGCCTCGACATCTACCCGGCGGCGCTGGTGTTGATCATGGCCGGCATCGTCCTTAGCAGTCTGTGGGTGCCGAACGCGCAGCCGCCGCAAGGCAATCGGCCGAGCGGTGAGGGCTTTCTCACACAACTGCGCAATCCCGGCGTGCTGGCGTTTTACGGCTGCGTCGCGCTGATGCAAATGAGCCACGGCCCGTATTACACCTTTCTGACCCTGCACCTTGAACGACTCGGTTACACCCGCGGCACCATCGGCATGCTGTGGGCCGTGGGTGTCGTTGCCGAAGTGCTGATGTTCATGGCAATGAGCCGGATTCTCGCGCGGTTTTCCCTGCGCCGGGTGCTGATGGCAAGTTTTCTGCTGGCGGCGCTGCGCTGGTTGTTACTAGGTTCGTTCGCCGAGTTCCTGTGGGTGCTGTTGTTTGCGCAGGTGCTTCACGCGGCGACCTTCGGCAGTTTTCACGCCGCTGCCATCGCTTTCGTGCAACGTAGCTTCGGCGCGCGCCAGCAAGGGCAGGGCCAGGCGTTGTACGCCGCACTGGCCGGCACCGGCGGCGCCATGGGCGCGTTGTATTCCGGCTACAGCTGGAATGCGCTCGGTGCGACATTGACCTTTAGTATTGCCAGTCTCGCGGCGCTCGCTGCTGCCGTTATCATTGCCACACGTATGCAAGAGGACCGGCCATGAGCCTTACGCGTGAACAACTCGCCCAGCAAATCGTCGATGCCGGGCGCTTTCTTTATGGTCGCGGCTGGTCGCCGGCCACCAGCAGCAATTACTCGACACGCCTGTCGCCGAGCGAAGCGCTGTTGACCGTTTCGGGCAAGCACAAGGGCCAGTTGAGTGTGGACGATGTGCTCGCCACCGACCTCTCCGGCACTAGCCTGGAGCCGGGCAAAAAGCCGTCCGCCGAAACCCTGCTGCACACCCAGCTGTATAGCTGGCGGCCGGAGATCGGCGCAGTGCTGCACACCCATTCGGTCAACGCCACGGTGCTGTCGCGCCTGACTCCGCAGGACTTTATCGAGTTCGAAGACTACGAGTTGCAAAAAGCCTTCAGCGGCATCTCGACCCATGAATCGCGGGTGCGCGTGCCGATTTTCGACAACGATCAGGACATTGCGCGCCTCGCCGCCAAGGTGCAGCCTTGGCTCGACGCCCATCCTGATTGTGTCGGTTACCTGATTCGCGGCCACGGCCTCTACACCTGGGGCGCGCAGATGAGCGACGCGCTGCGGCAGATCGAGGCCTTTGAATTTCTGTTTGAATGCGAGTTGAAAACCCGCAGCGTCATGAACCGCCAAGGCTGACTTCACCAGAAGTAGCCCATTTGCCTGATGAAATGCTGTGCCCGACCGGTCTGCAAGAACCGGACGGCAAGGCCGATACCGAGGAATTGCCCCAATGAGCAGCCTGTCCGTCTATCACGTCTCAAGCCCTGAAATTCCGAACAAGGTGCTGACCCACTTTGAAGACATCGCCTCGACCCTGGCCGAGCAGGGCGTGTGCTTCGACCGCTGGCAAGCCGCCGCGAAGATCCAGCCCGGCGCCACCCAGGAAGAGGTGATCAGTGCTTATAAAGCGCAGATCGATAAGCTGATGACCGAGCGCGGTTACATCACTGTCGACGTCATCAGCCTGAACAGCGATCACCCGCAAAAAGCCGAGCTGCGCGCCAAGTTTCTCGAAGAGCATCGTCATGGCGAAGACGAAGTCAGATTTTTCGTCGCCGGCCGTGGGTTGTTTACCCTGCACATCGACGATTACGTTTATGCCGTGCTTTGTGAGAAGAACGACCTGATCTCGGTACCGGCCGGCACCAAGCACTGGTTCGACATGGGCGAGCATCCGCACTTTGTCGCGATTCGCCTTTTCAACAACCCGGAAGGCTGGGTTGCCAATTTCACCGGCGAAGACATCGCCGGCCGCTTCCCGCGTCTGGAGGACTGATTCGATGTCGATCAAAGCCATCGTCACTGACATCGAAGGCACCACCAGCGCGGTAAGTTTCGTGTTTGACGTGCTGTTTCCGTACGCGGCCAAACATTTACCGGATTTCGTGCGGCAGAACGCCGAACGCGCCGATGTGGCCGAGCAACTCGACGCCGTGCGCCGTGACAGCAATGCGCCGCAGGCTGATGTTGAGCGGGTTGTCGAGATTCTCTTGAGCTGGATCGAGGAAGATCGCAAAGCCACTCCACTCAAGGCCTTGCAAGGCATGGTCTGGGCGCAGGGTTATCACGCCGGGCAGTTGAAGGGGCATGTTTACCCGGATGCCGTTGAAGCACTGCAGCGCTGGCATGCTGCCGGTTATCAACTGTTTGTGTACTCGTCGGGATCGATTCAGGCGCAGAAACTGATTTTCGGCTGCTCGGAGGCGGGGGATCTGACGCCGTTGTTCAGTGGTTATTTCGACACGACGTCGGGGCCTAAGCGTGAAGTGCAGTCGTACACCAATATCCAGCAAGCCATCGGTGTTGAAGCGGGGGGGATCCTGTTTCTTTCGGACGTTGTTGAAGAACTCGACGCCGCGCAAGAGGCTGGCCTGCAAACCTGCGGCCTGGCTCGCGAAGGCGGGGAGTTGGGCAGCCACATCACCGTCGACACGTTCACCGGCATAGAACCGGAAGCCTTCTGACCACACAAAAAACCAATATGGGAGCGAGCTTGCTCGCGAAGGCGGAGTATCAGACGAAAAATTTATCTCTGACACACCGCTTTCGCG
>NZ_JBFUIR010000052.1:0-32482 GCF_056401755.1 Pseudomonas sp. P4_D7
GCAGGCTCGCTGCAGGCTCGCTCCCACAGTGGTCGGTGGCGAACACGTAGTCTGTGTACGTCGCGAACCTTGTGGAAGCGGCGGTGCGACGATTCGACTTGCCCGCGAAGGCGTCCGTGAGAACTGCGCTTGTTTTTAGATAAGGTTAAGGGGCGCAAGGGCCATGAGGATTGCGTCGACCGAGGCAAACTCCCGATCAACCCCCGGCAACCCCGGTCGCTTCAACACAATCACCGGCAGCCCACGCTCGCGCGCCACTTCCAGCTTCGGCTCGGTGGCGGTGCTGCCGCTGTTCTTGCTGATCAACACATCGATCTGCCGCCGCTCGAACAGTGCGCGCTCATCCCCAAGCAGAAACGGCCCACGCGCACCGATCACTTCGCAGCGTTCATTGCCCGGGTAGACGTCGAGGGCGCGCAGAGTCCAGAACTGGTCCTGAGGGATTTCATTGAGGTGCTGCAGCGGTTCGCGGCCGAGGGTGAACAGCGGTCGGCGAAACGGCTTGAGGGCAGTGATCAACTCGGCCCAGTCGCTGACTTCGCGCCAGTCATCACCGGGCTGCGGCTGCCAGGCCGGACGGCGCAGCGCCCAGCAGGGGATGTCGGTCAGTCGCGCGGCGGTCGCGGCGTTCTGGCTGATCTGTGCGGCATAGGGATGCGTGGCGTCGAGCAACAGTTCGATGCCTTCGTCACGAATGAATTGCGCCAGACCCTCAGCGCCACCGTAACCACCGACGCGCACCTGACAGGTCAGATCCGTCGGCACCCGGCCAACACCGGCGAGGCTGTAGATATGTTCTGGCCCAAGCGTGCGGGCAATCGCCAGTGCCTCAGTGACGCCGCCGAGCAGCAAAATCCGCTTCATGCAAAACCTCCGGCATGCCCGACAATGCCGCCCTGACGATCAATCGCAAATACCTCGACCTGCACCTGCGGCGGCACCACGCTGCGGGCGAAATTCAACGCATGGCGGCAGATCTCATCACCGAGGGCGATCCCCGCCGCACTGGCCATGGCCAATGCCTGCTGGCTGGTATTGGCCTCACGAATGCTTTGCTGCAGCGCCTCTTCGGCGCCAATCGCCGCCGCCCACTCAGCCAGTTGCGGCAAATCGATACTTGAATGCCGCGAGTGCAGATCCATGTGTCCGGCCGCCAGTTTGCTGATTTTGCCGAAGCCGCCGCACAGGCTGAGTTTATCCACAGGCACTTTGCGCAGATGCTTGAGCACCGCGCCGACGAAGTCGCCCATTTCGATCAGGGCGATTTCCGGCAGGTTGTAGACCCGGCGCATGGTGTCTTCGCTGGCATTGCCGGTGCACGCGGCGATGTGCAGATAACCATTGGTTTTCGCCACATCGATGCCTTGATGGATCGAGGCGATGTAAGCCGCGCAGGAAAATGGCCGGACGATGCCGCTGGTGCCGAGGATCGACAAACCGCCAAGAATGCCCAGCCGTGGATTCATGGTTTTCAGCGCCAGCGCTTCGCCGCCCTCGACGTTGACCGTGACGTCGAAGCCGCCGGCATAACCGGTTTCGGTGGCCAGCATTGTCAGGTGATCACTGATCATCTTGCGTGGCACCGGGTTGATTGCCGGCTCGCCGACACCCAGCACCAGTCCCGGCCGCGTTACGGTGCCCACGCCGGCGCCGGCATTGAAACGAATCCCCGGTTCACTCAGCAGCCGCACGCGCGAATAGAGCAACGCGCCGTGAGTCACGTCGGGATCGTCGCCAGCATCCTTGATCGTGCCGGCCTCGGCGCCGTCATCGGTCAAGCGGCAGAACTCCAGACGCATCTGCACTTGTTTGCCTTTGGGCAAAACAATCTGCACCGCATCGGCCGCCAGTCCGCTGAGCAACAGGCGCGCGGCGGCCAGGCTGGTCGCGGTGGCGCAGCTGCCGGTGGTCAGGCCGCTGCGCAGGGGCGCGGTTTGTTCGGCGGTTTCGTCACGCATCGAGGGGTTTGACCAGATCGAGCAGGGTGATCGGCAGCGCCTGGCGCCAGGTGTCGAACTCGCCGAGCGGCTGCGCTTGGGCGACATGGATACGCGTCAGCTCGCCGCCGAAGCGTTCGCGCCAGTTCATCAGGGCCATTTCGCTTTGCAGCGTCACCGCGTTGGCGACCAGACGGCCACCGGGTTTGAGCTGTTCCCAGCAGGTTTCGAACACGCCCTCACGGGTGACGCCGCCGCCGATGAATATGGCGTCCGGGCGTTCCAGTCCCGCGAGTGCCTGCGGTGCCTTGCCGCGAATCAGTTGCAGGCCCGGCACGCCCAGTGCATCGCGGTTGTGCTCGATCAATTGCTGGCGACCATCATCGGCTTCGATGGCCAAGGCGCGGCAGCTCGGGTGCGTACGCATCCACTCGATACCGATCGAACCGCTACCGGCGCCGACATCCCAGAGCAGTTCGCCGGGGGTCGGGGCGAGGCGGGCGAGGGTGATGGCGCGCACGTCGCGTTTGGTCAACTGGCCGTCATGCTGGAAGGCCGAATCCGGCAGTCCGGCGAGACGCGAAAGGCGCGGGGCCTGTGCGTCGGCCAGACATTCGATGGCGATGACATTGAGGTCGGCCACGGACGCGGTATTCCAGGCATTGGCGGTGCTGTCGATGCGCCGTTCGGCGTCACCGCCAAGATGCTCAAGCACGCTCATGCGACTCGAACCGAAGCCGCGCTCGCCGAGCAATTGCGCGACCGCCGCCGGGCTCTGGCCATCGTTGCTCAGCAACAACAGGCGCACGCCGCTGAACAATTGCGCATTGAGCGCCGCCAGCGGTCGGGCCACCAGCGACAGCGTCACCACCTCCTGCAATGGCCAGCCGAGACGGGCGGCGGCCAGCGCGCAGGACGACGGGGCGGGCAGGATCAGCATCTCTTCACTTGGCACCTGGCGGGCGAGGCTGGCACCGACGCCGTAGAACATCGGGTCACCGCTGGCCAATACGCAAACTGCTTCGCCACGCTGTTCCAGCACCGGTGCGAGGGAGAACGGGCTCGGCCACAACTGGCGTTCGCCGCGAATACACACCGGCAGCAAATCCAGTTGACGCTGGCCTCCGACGATCCGCGAGGCGCCCAGCAGGGCACGCCGGGCGTTTTTGCCCAAGCCCTTGAAGCCGTCTTCACCGATTCCCACTACCGTCAGCCAGGGTGACATCTATATTCCTCTAAACACGCCGTTCCGACGGGCAGTCTTTTCATGCCAGCGGACAAAGCAGGCATAATACCGCGCCTTCGCCCGCGAAGCGCCTTTCCCACGCAGCCGGTCAGCCCCTTGAACGAACGCCCGATGTCCACCGCCTTACGCCCCTCGGCCTGCCCGGGGTTGCTGCGTATCGTCCAGGCACTGGACGGCGGCATCTGCCGGATCAAGCTCAATGGCGGTTCGATCAGCGCCGATCAGGCCGACGCGGTGGCCGATGCTGCCGAACAGTTCGGCGCGGCGATCGAGGCGACCAACCGTGCCAATCTGCAGATTCGCGGGATCGGTGAGCAATCTGCGGCACTGATCGAACGCTTGCTCGCCGCCGGTCTCGGCCCGCGCACGGCGGCCGGTGACGATGTGCGCAACCTGATGCTCAGCCCCGCTGCTGGCATTGATCGGCAGATGCAGATCGACACGCGCAGACTCGCCGGGCAGATCCTCGACACCTTGCAAAGCCATCCACAGTTCCACGAGCTGAGCGCCAAATTCGCTGTGCAACTGGATGGCGGTGAAGCGCTGGCGATGCTCGAACATCCCCATGACCTGTGGTTATCGGCGTTCGCGCGTGACGGCAAAACCTGGCTGGCGTTCGGCCTGGCCGGATGCCCGACGGATCGCGCGGTCGGCGCGGTGGCGCTGGAGCACGGCCATGCGTTGGTGGTGGCGGTGCTGGAGTTGTTCCTGGCGTTGGCGCGTCCCGAGCAGACGCGCATGCGTCATTTGCTCGATGAATTGCCGATGCCGGCGTTTCTGCAACAACTGAGCGCACGTTTGCCGATCAAGCCGATCAGCGATTGGCAGCGCACCGCCGAGGCGGACGATCTGCACATCGGTGTTCATCCGCAAAACACTGCGGGTCAGGTGTATATCGGTGCGGTGCCGGCGCTGGGCCGTCTCGATCCGGCGATGCTGCGCGGGGCTGCGCAACTGGCCCGCCAGTTCGGCAATGGCAGCCTGCGTTTTACGCCTTGGCAAAGCCTGCTGGTGCCGGACGTCAAAGCAAGTGATGCGGCTCAGGTGCTGGAAGGCCTTGAGCACCTGAACCTGTTGACCCGCGCTACCGAGCCCCTCTCACGCCTGATCGCTTGCACCGGTGCCAGTGGCTGCGGCAAAGGCCTGGCCGACACCAAGCAGGACGCCCGCCATCTGGCGACGTTGCTGCCCTCGGCCCTCAACGTCCACCTCAGTGGCTGCACGCGTTCTTGCGCTGCCGCCCACTGTGCCCCGGCGACGTTGCTGGCCGTCAGTGCCGGTCATTACGACCTCTATTTTCGCGATGCAACGCAGCCGGGTTTCGGCGCGCTGCACGCACGCAACCTTACTATTGAAGCGGCCGCGACCCTGCTCGCCGCCCGCTCTCGGAGCCCCTTTGATGCTTGATTACATCCGCGATGGTCAGGAGATTTATCGCAACTCCTTCGCGATCATTCGCCGCGAGGCCAATCTGGCGCGCATCCCGGCCGATCTGGAAAAACTCGCGGTGCGGGTGATTCACGCCTGCGGCATGGTCGAGGCCATTGACGGTCTGCAGTTCTCCGAAGGTGCGGGCAAGGCCGGGCGCGATGCGCTCGCCGCCGGTGCGCCGATCCTCTGCGATGCGCGGATGGTCTCCGAAGGTGTGACCCGTGCGCGCCTACCGGCCAACAACGAAGTGATCTGCACCTTGCGTAACGAGAGCGTGCCGGAGCTGGCGCGCGAGCTGGGCAACACCCGTTCCGCCGCCGCACTGGAGCTGTGGCGTCCGCATCTGGAAGGCAGCGTCGTGGTAATCGGCAACGCGCCGACCGCACTGTTTTATCTGCTGGAAATGCTTGACGCCGGCGCACCGAAACCGGCGCTGATCCTCGGCTTCCCGGTCGGCTTCGTCGGTGCCGCCGAATCGAAAGCCGCCCTGGCCGCCGACAGCCGTGGCGTGCCGTTCGTGATCATGCAAGGCCGCCTTGGTGGCAGCGCCATGGCCGCCGCCGCCGTTAACGCCCTCGCCACGGAGATCGAATGATGCAGGCGAAAGGACGTTTGCTTGGCCTGGGCGTCGGCCCGGGGGATCCGGAGCTGATTACCGTCAAGGCCCTGCGCCTGCTGCGCGAATCGCCGGTAGTGGCGTACTTCGTCGCCAAGGGCAAAAAGGGCAACGCGTTCGGCATCATCGAAGCGCATCTGCAACAGGCGCAGAACCTGTTGCCGTTGGTCTATCCGGTGACCACCGAAGCGCTGCCGGCGCCGCTGTCCTATGAGCAGGTCATCAGCGATTTCTACGACGAAGCCGCCGAGACGCTCGCCGCACACCTGGATGCCGGTCGCGATGTGGCGGTGATTTGTGAAGGTGATCCGTTCTTCTACGGCTCCTACATGTACCTGCACGATCGCCTCGCCACTCGTTATGAAGCCCAAGTGGTGCCGGGCGTGTGCTCGATGCTGGGCGGCGCTTCGGTGCTCGGCGCGCCGCTGGTGTATCGTAATCAGAGCCTGTCGGTGCTCTCGGGCGTGTTGCCCCATGAAGAGTTGAAGCGGCGTCTGGCCGATGCCGACGCGGCGGTGATCATGAAGCTGGGGCGCAATTTCCCCAAAGTGCGTCAGGTCCTCGAAGAACTCGGTCTGGCCGAACGCGCGCTGTACGTCGAGCGCGCGACCATGGCCAATCAGAAAATCGTGCCGATGGATCAGGTCGAGCCGATGTCGTCGCCGTACTTCTCGCTGATCATCGTGCCGGGCGAACGGTGGCAAGGCTGATGACTCAATCCACGCCAGCCATCGTCATTCTCGGTCAGGGTAGCCTGGCCACCGCGCGGCGCATTCAGCAGGTCTATCCGGCAGCGCAGATCCACGGCCTCGCCGGGCGCGTCGAAGGCGCCGATTGCACCTATCAGGAGTTCGGCACGACCCTGCGCGCGCTGTATCAGCAAGACACGCCGATCATTGCCCTGTGCGCGGCCGGCATCGTCATCCGTACGCTGGCGCCGCTGTTGCTGGAAAAGGGCGCCGAGCCTGCGGTACTCGCCGTGGCCGAAGACGGCAGCGCCGTGGTGCCGCTGTTGGGTGGCCTCGGCGGGGTGAATGTCATGGCGCGCGACATCGCTGCCGGGCTGCAAGTCGCAGCCGCGATCACCACCAGCGGCGAGTTGCGTTTTGGCACGTGCCTGCTCAACCCTCCGAGCGGTTATGCCCTGGGCGATCTGGAACTGGGCAAGCGTTTTGTCTCCGACCTGTTGGCCGGTCACAGCGTGCGCATCGAAGGCGCGGCGCCTTGGCTGGATCATGCGCAATTGCCGGAAGATCCACAGGCGCAGCGTTCGATTCATGTCGGCAGTGCCGCGCGTGAGGCGAGTGCCAGTGAGTTACTGATCTATCCTCGCAGCGTGGCGCTGGCGGTGAGTGCCGAAACAGCTGACCTGGCGAATGCCGTTCGCCGCGCGTTGCAGCAGGCGCAAATCGCCGTGCAGTCGCTGGCCTGTCTGTTGGCCAGCGAGACGCAAATGGCTTCGCCACTTTTGCGGGAAGCGGCGCTTGAGCTGGGTGTGCCGCTGCGCTTCGTTGCGGCGCAAAGCGACATCGAAACTCTGGCACGTGCCGCAGTGCCTGAGGCTAAAGTTGTGGTCAGCCACGGCATGGCAATCGCGGTCGCCGAACAGCCGTTGGATGTTTCCAGCATTGGCCGGCCACGCGGCCGTCTCGCCGTGATCGGCCTCGGCCCCGGCGCTGCCGAACTGATGGTGCCAGCGGTGAAGGCCGAACTGGCCCGCGCCACTGATGTGCTCGGCTACGAAACCTACGTACGCATGGCCGGGCCGTTTCGCGACGATCAAGTGCAGCACTGCACCGACAACCGCGAAGAGATGCAGCGCGCCCGTCACGCCTTCAGGCTGGCCGCCGAGGGGCGCTCGGTGATTGTTGTGTCATCGGGTGATCCCGGCGTGTTCGCCATGGCGGCGGCGGTGCTCGAAGCCTTGCACGAGTCGACGGACCCGGCGTGGCACAGCGTCGATCTGGAAATTCTCCCGGGTGTTTCCGCTTCGCTGGCCACCGCAGCACAGGCCGGTGCGCCACTGGGCCATGACTTCTGCGTGATGTCGCTGTCGGACAATCTCAAGCCTTGGTCGATCATCGAAAAACGTCTGGATCTGGCCGCTGAAGCGGATCTGGCGTTGGCGTTCTACAACCCGATCTCCCGGGCGCGTCCGTGGCAACTGGGCCGGGCGCTGGAGATTGTCGCGCAGCATCGCACGACGCAAACACCCGTGGTGTTGGGCCGCGACATCGGCCGTCCGGGCCAGACCCTGCGCACCACGACACTCGGCGCCTTAACCCCCGAGCAAGTGGATATGCGCACCATGGTGTTGATTGGTTCTTCGACCACCTGCACCTTCCCGCGCGGCGACGGCGGCGTCTGGGTTTACACCCCGCGCTGGTACGGTGAAAAACCCGGGGCGTGAGAAAGTCGTGTTGAGCGTCCAGCGCAGTTGTAAGCAACTGCGTGAGACGTGATATCCGGTTAACGCTTCGGATTGAATCATCCCGCTCGAACACAAGGCCGCCAATCTTCTGGATTGGCGGCCTTGTGCGTTTGTGCGCCGGTAAGAAACCAGGCAATTCATTGCCACATGGTTCAAGCACAAACCCCGAGTGTTATTGGCTGTTTCACTGGACATCGTTTGAGTTTGTTCGGGTTTGAGCGTGGTACTCCAGTTCAATAGTTTCGTGGCGAACGAAGCCGTTATGGAAGAAGTGCCACGATGAAAACCAACAAGCCGTACGAAATCCTTTCCGTCAAAGACTTCTCGCAACTGCAGCGGGCGCTGAGCGAGTTTGCCGGCAGCGCTGAATACAAGGCGTTGTTGTCGCACTATGAACTGGCCAGACAAGCCGCTGATGACCCGCAGAGACTGCTGTTGATCAAGCTGTTTCAGCAGGCGCTGGAGTCGTTGCTCCAACGCAGGACTCAGCCCGTTTCCGAAGCCATCAGCCAGATCAGATCGGATCTGGTCAAGTCTGTCGCCAGGCTGGAGGACACACACGCCATGCTCCATGGCGTGGCCAGGCCCGTGGCGAAAATCATGCACTTTGTCTGGGTGGGCGGCAGTGAAGTCGGGGCCAATCAGCGCGACTACATGAACATCTGGCGCCAGGTGCTGGAGCCGCAGGGTTACCGCTTCAACCTCTGGTACGACAGTGATGCGTTGCTGGCCTTTAAAATGAACCGGGTGATCCTCGACAGCGCCAGAGTGGATGCGCTGGAGTCGGGCGGTGACAAGGTCAGCAAGGCTTTTCAGTTGTCGCAGATGATCGAAGACCGTGCGCGGGTGTTGAAGCAGCAGATGTTCGCCCACCTTCAGCAAGCCCAGTGGCGGGGGCGAGCCGACGAAGCGCGTATCGACTTGATGGTGCGTGCCTACGGCAAGGATCGGGCGACGCTCGAAGCCTTTCGCCAGCGCTGCCTGCAGACGCATCAGGCGATGCTCGGAGCGGACCTGCAATTGCGCGATGTCGGCGACGAATTTGCCGGGCACTTTTTGCAGGATGTCTATCAGCGCGAGGTGGCCATGCGCGGCAATTTTGCCGCAGCGAGCGATGTCGTGCGCCTGCAGGCCGAATACCTCGAAGGTGGCCGTTACAGTGACATGGATTACTTGCCGCCACTGGCGGACACGCTGGCCGGCGTCGATATTCTCAGCGTCGGCGAAGAAGGCCGAATCGGCGTTTTGCAGTTGCTGTTGAACCACAATGAAGCGTTGATGCCGGGACGCGACCGCCAGCGGTATCTCGACCGCACTGACAAAATCCCGCCCGAACACCTCGAGGCATTGACGGCGTTTGCCCGTGAGCAACACCCGCTAAGCGAGATCTTTGTCGCACCGCAAGATCACGCGGTGCCGCAGGACGCGATGCGTTTGGGCACGGCCTATGGCTTGCCGGACTGGGCGGAAATGAATGCGCACATGCTGGCCCATCCCGGCAGTGCCATGACCCTGGCGTACATGCAGATGATCCGCCTCAATTATGACTGTCTGCTGGAAGTGGAGCGGCGTGCGGCGCTCGCCGGCATCGACGCGACGGATCAGGCACGGATGTTTGATGTGGTCGAGAATGTGGTCAACGAAGCTCAGGCGCAGGGCAAACTGCCTGAAGCGCAAGGCGAGGTGTTCCGCTCCAGATTGATCGACGCGATTTTTACCTATTACCGCGATGGCATTCGCCTTGAAGCCCGCGGCACCATCACCCTGACCGGCCCGGGGGCCGCCGCGGCCGCGCTGCTCAAATACATAGAGCAGCACCTGCAACCCGATCGACATGTGCAGATCCGTGAGCGCCTGAAGTTGCTCGAAGGCTACAACACCCACACCGAGGAGGAGATGATCTCCGGCTGGACCGTCGACGGTAAGGCCGAGCAATGGTTGCTCGAAGAGCGGGAAAAGTGGCAGAACGGCAAACTGAAATCGCGCTACGTCGGCCAACTGGCGGATCTGCTGAAAGCGCACACGCTAACCTTCAAGCAGGGCTGGCCGGTCATCGAAGGCCAACCGGTGATGTTGACCTCGGTATTGCAGCCACTGATGGACGATCTGGGCGAGCCCTTCCTGCGCGCGATGCAGGAGAAGTTGAGCGGCGACATGACGTTCAATTCAGCGATCTCCATCGGTTTCGACAGCCGTGAGCAGATTCGCGCGCAAACAGTCCGTGAGATTCCGCTTTCCCATGGCGCGGAGCCTACCCGCAATCTCAATGAGTTGTTCACCCTCGTTGCCCATGGCTCGCTGGCGGTTGAGCAACTCAGCCCGTTGCAACGCGTCATCCTCGGCGGGATGTTGGGGGCAAACAGTCTGGATGCCGCCGGGTTTGCCCCGGTCTGGCAGAGCGTTATGGACATCGCTCGGGAAACCGCTGAGGGCGGTTTGTTCGCCCGTTACCACGCGATCGAAAAGACCCTGATTCAGCAGGCGGCGCCGAACTTCGAGGCGGGGCTTGCCGGCGCGAGCATCCACGGCACGCACACGGCGCGCGAACTCAAGGCGTTGGCGATGAGCGAACCGCTGACGCTGAAACAGTGGGGCGAGCGCATCGGACAGATCAATCGCACGGCACAGCGTGAATACCACAGGCACATTTTCAAGCGGGGTGGCCAGGTGCGGGAGGCGTTGTTCCAGTCCGGCGCCGTGTCCGTCAGGCAGCTGCCGCAGGATTTGTTGAGGCGCAGCACGGGCGACCCGGGACGCCGTTGCTATCCGCTGGCGTTGTTGATGGCCGCCGCCGTGGGTGCTGGCGGGTTGGCCGAGCGTGCACTGATCGGACGTGTGGCCAATGCCAGCCTGAGGCCGCAAGACGTAGATTCGCGGGCGTTGCTCAGTGCGCTGGATGAGCTGGGCGAGGTCTCCGGGCGTGCGATCGGACAGGCTCGTGGCCGGCAAAACCTCGACAGCGTGATGCAGACACTGGAAGCGAAAACCGCCCCCGGCGTCCTGCTGCTCGATACAGGCAATCACGCTTTGCTGGTGGCCAAAGTGCAAGTGGATGAGCAAACGTTCTATCGCTTTTATGATCCCAATTTTGCGATTTATGGATTTGCCGCAAGCGCAGAAATGAAGCAGGGCGTGGCACGCTATTTAAGTGACGACGGCAACACTTTGGCGAAGTTGTACGGCCTGACTGACATCGGCACTGCGCAGTTCGATGTAATCGAACTGGACACCGTAGCGCTCGCCGAGCGGACATTGTCGTCCGGGTTGCGCGTCGAGAGTTTTTTGCAAACCGCAGCGATCGCCGACCCTCAGGCGGTTTCGGTCTGGGCCAGGCAAGCTGTCGCACGCACGCGCTCACTCAGTGAAAACGCGCGGCTGGGGGCTAGCCTCGCGCAGTTGGACGCGCGTTACTGGGCGCAGGAGTTTGATCAGGCGACCCGGCAATTGCGCGCTGAACACACATTGGGTCGCGACTATCTGCCGCTGCTGGAAACGCTCAAGGCAAACCCGGACGCGGGTTATTCGCTGACGCTGGTGGATGTGCAAAACCCGGCCAGATCACTGACGGTCGGCACCGCCGATGCGCGGTTCGACAGGCTTAAAAAACACCTTCAACGTTTGGTTGTCGCATTGACGGGCAAGCCGAGTACCGCGGTCGAAGCCGACGGCGGCAGTCGTCTGAGTTTCGCCTTCGCGATCCAGGCGTTGGTCACTGAAATGCGCCATCGTGACTATCAGGCTGATGGCGAGCGGGCGCCGGTTTTGTCGATAGCCCTGCAAGTGCAGGTCTATTTCAACTATGCGCAGTTGGGTTTCGGCGTATTGAGCGACACGGCCCAGACGATCAATCTGGTGCGTCAGGTGGCGGCCAGCGAACGGGCATTGGCGCTTGGTCAGTCGTCGTTGTCCGGGCGTCTGCTGGGGCGTGCCACCACGGCAGGCGGATTGGTATTTTCGCTCGCCAACATCGGCTTCGATCTCCACAACCTGTCGGTGGCCGAGAACCACGAGCAACGCTCGCGGTTCTCCACCTCACTGGTATTCAACGTTGCGGCATTGGGGCTGGATGTTGTTGCTTTGGCGGCTGGCGGGGCGGTGGGCACGGCAGCGGCCGTTCTCTCGGTGCCGCTGCTGGGTGTCGGCATTGGGGTGACGGCGATTGCCAGCAACCTGGGACAGATCAGGGACAAGGCGACGGCGGTGGGCAATCATCTGCGGGCGATCGGTCATGCTTACCGGCGCGGTGCCTACACCTTGAAGGATGGCGTGCTGCAATTTCCCGCAGAAGCGGTCATCGTCAGTCTGAACCTGCAAACCAATGACGTGCGCTTCGACAGCCAGAAGTTTTACCCCTGGACGGGCGGGCTACTGGAACTGCCGCAGTACAACGATGACCCGCAGGCTATTCACCTGTCCCTCGATATCCGCCAGGCACTGGGGCTGCCCGAGGTCGTTCATCTTTACCGCGACGAAACCGACAGGCTCGAGACGCTGGTGCTGCCGTGCACGCCGATCTGCCATTACGGTTACGAGTATCAGTTGAAGGGGCTGGGCGGGTACACCTACGACCCCCTTCCCGGCGAGGTCGGGGACGCTGGCGACATCCCTGCTGAAACCCGCTACCCGCAAGTGACGGATCGCATGGCGGACACGCTGGAGTATGACCAACACGGAAACCGGCGCTTTTATCTCACCAGCAACCCGTCGCTGCCGCACATTCTGTACAAGCTGCATCCGGTCTATCAACCGACAGACATCAGCGTGGTGCTGGACAGTCAGGTACGCCAGTTGGTGGTGCCGACCCTGGAAGCGCTGGTGCACAACAGGATTTCCTACGCAATCAGCGCACCCGAGGGGCAATACCGGATCAGGCTTGCACCCGGCATCGTCTCGGTCAGATTTAATGGCCCTGCCAAGTGGATCGTGCAGGCGACCTGGGCTTGCCTGGAACAGGTCAGATTTGCCGTCCCGAATCGGGAAAATGATGATGAAGTCCAACTGATGGTTGATGGCACGGTGCTGTCGGTTTTCGATGGCTTGATCGAACTGGCCGAGGGCCTGTTCCGGGTCGATGGGTGGGAGCGCTGCCTTCGCTTGCAGTCGGTCACCCTTGATGAGCAAAGCCGCCTGCCGCAAATACTGGCGATGCTGCGCCAGCACGCCCGCGAAGGCCAATTGGTCGCAAATGCTGTGGCGCTGTACAAATTCCCCATGCCCGCCGCCATGGTGGTGACCACCGCCTGGTATGACGCGACCAGTGATCGTCTGTTGTACGCGCGCAATCTGCCGAGCGCGGTGAACGAGAGGCTGCTGTTGGGCGGCGCCAGTGCCCGCCATGCCTGGTTCTACCATCCGCAACGGGCGACGGTCTGGCGTGTCGACGCGATCACCGGCACGGTTGTGCATCGCTACCGCTTGATGAACCCCGCGAGCGGGTCGCACATCATGGGTTGTGTCCAGGACGCCGATGGCAGTTTGCGAGTGTTGCAACGCTTGCTGATCGACGCCCGGATAACTGAAACCGAAACCACACTGGAGTATCGCCTCAGCGATGCGGCCGTGGTCCTGACGGGCATCAAGTCATCGTTTATCGAGGAACCCACCGCGCGTCCCGGGCAGGGCGACTTGCATCACTTCACGACCTTCGGCGCGTATAACGATGAAACCCCGGGCATGGCCAATGCCATCAGCACCTGGGTATATGCAGCGTTCGTTTACGCGCGCACCTACTACTTCGAAGGATTGCGCCGGCGTGCCTGGGTCAACAAACGCACGGGCCACTATTTTTCGGCGGGGTTGGGCAGTGAGGCGGACATGGTCATGTTGATGCCGGCCGATCCGCAGAGCGGTGCGCTGCTGTTCTACAGCAAGCAAGCGCAGACCATCAGTCAAGGGGTGGAGCCGAGGGTGGGGCAATTCATCAATCGGGTCATCGAGCGCGATATTGTCGACGTCACCCAAACGTACGGAAGCTACATTGCCACCAAGGCCGACGGCCGCCTCTTCGAGGTCGACACCAGCCTCAAAGATGAGCAGTGGACGGACGGCATTCCCACGCCGAACATTCTGAAATTTGCCGGCCTCGGCCAGCGCTGGCTACAGCTCAACGCCGACTGGCTGGACGCCTTGCCGGCGCTGGCAAAAGTCTACAAAGCCGAACCTTTTCCGCTCATCGGATTGGGCAATGGGGCGGGTCATGCATTTCTGCCGGCGTGGTGCATCGAGGAGCAATTCGTCGTGTCGAACATCGATCCTGAAGTGCAGTTGACGCCGTTGGGACTGACGCCGGACAAACAGGCCGCATGGTTGCTGGAGGGTTCGACCGGGCGGCTTTATCGCCAGCCGACGATTGCCATCGAGGCATTGCGCGTCGCGTTTGCTGCTGGGCCGCAGCGCGTGAGCCCCGGGCAGTTGCCCATGGCAGAAAAGGTCTGGCCGCAATGGTCATTTGTTCACGTGCTGAGGCATGGACAAGGTCTGCTCGGGCAAACCCGCGACGGGGTCAATGTCGAGCTGCACGATCAGCAGCCAGCGCGGATCATCAGCGTGGAAAATCGCTGGTCGCACGTGCAGGGGCAGACGGCCGAGCAGTGGCGTACGCGCTTGAAAGCACTGCTCGCGGGGCAGGTCCACGCGCAGGTCGTGCCGGTCGAACATACCGGCACGCGCTACACATATTACCTGCCTGCAACGGATCGCTTGTTTGAGGTCGCCGGGCGCCATGCGCGACAGTGGCCGACGTTTCTTGGCACGCGCCAAAACACCGCTGCGCTGCTATTCGACGCAGTTGACGGACTTGTCTTCAGCACAGGCCCGGTCGATCCTGATCCTGTCTGGATTCCGGGCTGCCACGCGCACCGCGAAGGCGAGGTGTTGTCCCTGTCCTTGAGCGATGAGGTGACCGATATCTGCGCATTATTGCCCGATGGCATCGACACACTGATTCTGGCCTTCGGTTCCCGGGAGACCGGGTATCGCATCACCGACGAAACCTGGCAGCGTCTGGACTGCATCGTGGTCGATACGCGGCTGGCAGCGGACGACGATGGTCCGGGCACGAACCTGCTGTTCCTCGACATGGCTGACTGCGCGCGCCTTTTGATGTCGCGGGTTGAAGGGCATCTGGTGATTGCCGACCCGGACAGTGCAAGCACGCTGATTGTGCGCAATGTCGAGCCGCAGGGCGGCGAGGAAAACACGCCAATGGAAATAACAGTCCGGCTCGATGAGCGGGTCCACTGCACGTTTACTCTCGCTGATTGGTTGCAGCGTTTTGCGCAGGTACAAGGCGCTAATGCCGTGGTCAGTCTGAACGAGCTGATCGAGGCAGCGCTTTGAGTCAACGACCGATGTAGAAAGTAAAAGGGCCGTGAAGAGTAAATTCACGGCCCTTTGCAAGAAGTGTACGGACGTATTCGATGCGCTTGTTCAGGGCACCAAATAGCCTTTGACCCCTGTAAAAATGATCTGCGCCGCCAAGGCGCAAACAAACAATCCCATCAAACGACTGACGATCTGCAAGCCCTGATCGCCCAGAATCCGCTCGATACGATTCGACAGATACAGCACCACGCCGACGGTGAAACTGGCCAGGGCAATACTCATGATCGCGGTGAGTTTGTCGTCCCAGTGCGGCTGGCTGACGCCCATTACCAGCAAGGCACCGATGGTGCCCGGGCCGACCGTCAGCGGGATGGTCAGCGGCACGATGGTGACGTCCTGCTGCACATTGTCGGCCTGTACCGCCGGTTTGCCCTGCGCCATCCCCAGTGCCGAAATGAACAGCACACTGCCGGCGCCGATGCGAAAGGCATCCACGGTGATGCCGAACACATCGAAAATCACCCGCCCGAACAGATACAGCAAGATGCTGGAGACCAGCGTGGCCACGGCGACTTTCCAGGCCAGCCGCCGTTGTTCCTTGCGCGAATAACCGCGGGTCAGGCTGATAAAACACGACAGCACGAAGAACGGGCTGTAGAGCACCAGCATCTTCAGGTAAACGCTGAACAACACATGGAGCATGGTGCAAGCTCACTGGCGAGGGAAGTCGTGGGGGAGTCTATCAGGCGCTACGGGGTCTGTCGGCTCAGGAGGTGGGCGTCGTGGCACGGTTCTGCTGATCACGCTCGGCTACCCAGTGCTCGATCAGCTCGCGCAATTGTGACAACTCGACCGGCTTGGACATGTGCCCATCCATCCCGGCCTGACGCGCGCGCTCCTTGTGTTCGGCGAGAATATGCGCCGTCAACGCCACGATCGGCGTGCGAATGCGTTGATTGCTGACTTCCCAGGCGCGCAATTGCTGGGTCGCCGAGAAGCCATCGAGGATCGGCATTTCGCAGTCCATCAGCACCAGATCGTAACGCTGGGCTTTCATCGCTTGCAGGGCTTCTTCGCCGTTGGCGGCGGTGTCCGGTTGCAGGTTGAGCTTGCCGAGCATGCCGCGAATCACTTTGGTCGAAATCGTGTTGTCTTCGGCGACGAGGATGCGGAAATCGCTCGGCACTTTCGCCGCCGTGGCCGGGGTGACCACTTGCGGCTGGAACACCACCTGACCTTTGTTGCGCTGGTTGAGCTCGTCGGCCAGGGTGGTCTTGAGGGTGTAGCCGGCCACCGGTTTGGCGAGGATGCGTTTGATCCCCGAGTTGCGCGCGATGATCTTGCTCGGTGCATTGCTGATGCCGGTGAGCATGATCAGCAGGATGTCGTGGTTCAGACTCGGGTCTTCCTTGATCTTGGCCGCGAGCTGCATGCCGGTCATGCCGGGCATGTTCTGATCGAGCAACACCACATCAAAGTAATCACGCAGGTGCGCCTTGGTCCGCAGGAGAGCCAACGCTTCCTTGCCTGAAGGTACGGCGCTGACATTCAGCCCCCACGCACTGCATTGCTGGACCAGCACTTTGCGGCAGGTGTCGTTGTCGTCGACCACCAGGACCCGCGCGCCCTGCAGCGGACTGTCGAGATCGGAGGTCGGGTGTTCGAGGCGGTCGGGGTCCAGCGGCAAAGTCAGCCATAACGTGCTGCCCTGATTGGCGCCGCTCTTGATGCCGAACTCGCCATGCATCAAGCGGATCAGTTGTCGCGCGATCACCAGCCCCAGGTTGCCACCCAGACGATTGGCCGAAAGGAAGTGCTTGCTGTGCAGTTCGGCGTGCATCAGTGCGTCGCGTTCTTCCTGCTCCATCGGTTCACCGCTGTCCTGCACGGCGATGCGCAGACGCGGTTTGTTGCTGCGCTCGTCGAGGGCGACGACGATCAGCACTTCACCTTCATCGGTTTTCTTCAGGGCGTTTTCCAGCAGGCTCAGCAGAGTCTGGCGCAGGCGGGTCGGGTCGCCACTGATCACCCGCGGTACTTGCGGCTGGATAAAGCTGATCAGTTCGACGTTCTGCTGTTCGGCCTTGGCTCGATAGATACTCAGACAGTCGTCGATCAAGGCATTGAGGTCGAACTGCACATCGTCCAGTTCGATCTGCCCGGACTCGAGCTTGGAGATGTCGAGAATCTCGTTGATCAACGTCAGCAATTCGTTGCCGGCGCTGTGAATGGTCTGCACGTAGTCGCGTTGCTTGACCGACAGTGGCGTGCCCAGCAGCAGTTCGGTCATGCCCAGCACGCCGTTCATCGGCGTGCGGATTTCGTGGCTGATCTTGGCAAGGAACTCGGCTTTGGCGTTGATCTCGGCATTGCTCGCGGCGAGGTCGCGGCTGACGCTGAAACGACTTTCGGTGATGCTGCGCTGACGCTCGCCGAGGGCGATGCTCATCAGCAGCCCGCTGATACAGATGAATGCCATCAGGGTCATGATCAGACCCTGCGGCGAGACCAGTGTCAGCCCCAGCAACGCGGGAAGAATGATCAAGGTGCCGATGTTGAACACCACCATTGCGGCGACGAACAGGCGCGCCGGGCGGTAACCCTTCTGCCAGTGATAGAAGGCGACAAACAACATGCTCAGGCCGGCCAGGGCCACCAGGGCATAGGTGATGATGTTCAGCGGCAGGGTGTTGACGAACAGCAGCAACAGACTGCAGGTGACGATAAACAGGATGTCGCCAATCAACAGTTTGTTCAGCGGGTGCGGGCCGAGCGGCGCGAAGAAGCGATAGGCGAACATCAACCCTGCTGGAGCGGTCAGCAGCAATGCCAGATAGGCGCCCGGGGTCTGCACCGCGTGCCAGTTCGGCAGCCAAGGGCCGGCGAGGTTGAGCAGCAGCAACAGACTGAGGCCCAGCAGGCCCTCGCAGACCGCCAGCCACAGGCTGCTGCGCGAGCGGGAGTAGGCGTAGCGCACAAGGTTGTGCAACAGCAGCATGGCGAGACAGCCGAACAGCAAGCCGAAGATCAGCGTCTGATTGTGGTTGGCCGCGCTCATCACCGCCGATTGCAGGGTGACGTGCGGGCGCAACTGGTGATCGGAGACCAGGCGCAGATAAACATCGAGCGGTTTGTCGGTCTGTGGCAACGGCAGCATGAAGTCGCTGCTCGGCAACGGCCTTTCGGCCTGTGGCTGGTCGGTGCCGGTGTTGCGTTGCTCGATCAGCTTGTCACCGTCGAGTACGTAGAGATTGAGCTGTGACAGGTCGGGGGCAAAGATGCGCAGCACTTGTTCGTGCTTGCCCGGCGCCAGTTTGAAGCGCAACCACAGGGCGCCATCGGGCTCGGCCGCAGTGAGGCGGTCGAGGTCGATGGGGCTGAATTGATTGGTGTAGCGAGCGGAGCGGATATCGCTCAGTTGCAGATTGCCCTGATCGTCAAGCAATACCGACCAGCCACTGCCTTGCGCGGCCTGGGCCGGGAGCATGCAGAGCAAGGTCAGCAACGTGACGGTGAAGCTTATGGCAATCCTGAGCCAGCGCACGGCGAAATCCCTTCGTAGGTTGATGCCAGAATATAACGATGCGCCGCGGCGGAACAGTCCGGCGAGGAACGGTATCCCTCGCCGGACTTGATGAACAGCTTATTCCTGGGTTTCGCCACGTTCACGGGCAATGGCGCGGTAGCCAATGTCCTTGCGGTAGAAGCAGCCTTCCCAGTCGATGGCCTCGGCCAGCTTGTAGGCTTGCTGCTGGGCTTCACCGACGCTAGCGCCCATTGCGGTGGCGCAGAGTACGCGACCACCGGCAGTGACGACCTGACCATCCTTCAACGCGGTACCGGCGTGGAAGACTTTGCCTTCCAGGCTGGCCGCTGCGTCCAGACCGTTGATCGCCGCGCCCTTGGCGTAGTCGCCCGGGTAGCCGCCAGCGGCCAGCACGATGCCGACGCTCGGGCGTGGATCCCACTGTGCTTCAACCTTGTCCAGCGCTTGCGCCAGAGCGGCTTCAACCAACAGCACCAGGCTCGATTGCAGACGCAGCATCACCGGTTGGGTTTCCGGGTCGCCGAAGCGGCAGTTGAACTCGATAACCTTTGGATTACCAGCCTTGTCGATCATCAGGCCGGCGTAGAGGAAACCGGTGTAGACATTGCCTTCGTCAGCCATGCCACGCACGGTCGGCCAGATCACCAGATCCATCACGCGCTGGTGCACGTCGGCAGTGACCACCGGGGCAGGGGAGTAGGCACCCATGCCGCCAGTGTTCGGGCCGCTGTCGCCGTCGCCAACACGTTTGTGGTCCTGGCTGGTGGCCATCGGCAGGACGTTTTTGCCATCGACCATGACGATGAACGAGGCTTCTTCGCCGTCGAGGAATTCTTCAATCACCACGCGCGAACCTGCGTCACCGAAGGCATTGCCAGCAAGCATGTCGCGCACGGCGTCTTCGGCTTCGGCCAGGGTCATGGCGACGATCACGCCTTTACCGGCCGCCAGGCCATCGGCCTTGATCACGATCGGTGCGCCTTTTTCACGCAGATACGCCAGGGCCGGCTCGATTTCGGTGAAGTTCTGGTAGTCGGCGGTCGGGATCTTGTGGCGAGCCAGGAAGTCCTTGGTGAAGGCCTTCGAACCTTCCAGCTGCGCAGCGCCGGCGGTCGGACCGAAGCAGTCCAGGCCACGGGAGCGGAACAGATCAACAACGCCGGCGACCAGCGGCACTTCCGGGCCGACGATGGTCAGGGAAACGTTTTTCTCGGCAAAGTCGGCCAGTTGCTCAAGGGCCAGCACGTCGATGGCGACGTTCTCGCACTTGGCTTCAATGGCGGTGCCAGCGTTGCCCGGTGCGACGAAAACTTTCTGCACGCGCGGATCCTGAGCCACTTTCCAGGCCAGGGCGTGTTCACGGCCACCGCTGCCAATGATCAAAACATTCATTTCAAAAACCTCGGATGACGCTAATTCTGTGGGGGCTGATCGTTCCCACGCTCTGCGTGGGAATGCCTCTACGGACGCTCTGCGTCCAAGGGACGCGGAGCGTCCCGGGCTGCGTGCCCACGCAGAGCGTGGGTACGATCAAGCAATAATCAGTGACGGAAGTGGCGCATTCCTGTGAACACCATCGCGATGCCAGCCTCATCGGCAGCAGCAATCACTTCAGCATCACGCATCGAGCCGCCCGGCTGGATCACCGCAGTGATGCCGACCTTGGCCGCGTTGTCGAGGCCATCGCGGAACGGGAAGAACGCGTCCGATGCCATCACCGAACCGGCAACTTG
Source organism: Pseudomonas sp. P4_D7 (assembly GCF_056401755.1). Lineage (NCBI taxonomy): Bacteria > Pseudomonadati > Pseudomonadota > Gammaproteobacteria > Pseudomonadales > Pseudomonadaceae > Pseudomonas > Pseudomonas sp. P4_D7. The sequence goes on from NZ_JBFUIR010000052.1 coordinate 20,265, forward strand.
CAGGCCAGCGTGCTCAGCCTTGATCGCGGCGATACGCGCCGAGTTTACTCGGCTCATCTGGCCCGCGCCGACACCGATGGTCTGACGGTTCTTGGCGTAGACGATGGCGTTGGACTTGACGTACTTGGCCACTTTCCAAGCGAAGATCAGGTCATGGACTTCCTGTTCGGTCGGCGCGCGTTTGGTCACGACTTTGAGGTCATCGGCGCTGATCATGCCGATGTCGCGGCTCTGTACCAGCAGACCGCCATTGACGCGTTTGTAGACCCACGCGGCTGCGCGGTCTGCCGACCACTCGCCGCAGGCCAGCAGGCGCACGTTGGCTTTGGCTGCAACGATGGCGCGAGCCTCTTCGCTGACGCTCGGGGCGATGATCACTTCAACGAACTGACGCTCGACGATCGCTTTGGCGGTCTCGGCATCCAGTTCACGGTTGAAGGCGATGATGCCGCCGAATGCCGATTCGGTGTCAGTCGCGTAAGCCAGTTCGTAAGCCTGACGGATGCCGCCTTCAGCGTCCGGGCTGACGGCCACGCCGCACGGGTTGGCGTGCTTGACGATCACGCAGGCTGGCTTGACGAAGCTCTTCACACACTCCAGCGCGGCGTCGGTGTCGGCCACGTTGTTGTACGACAGTTCTTTGCCTTGCAGTTGGGTCGCGGTAGCGATGCCGACTTCGGCAGGCTTGGCTTCCACGTAGAACGCCGCGCTCTGGTGCGGGTTCTCGCCGTAGCGCATTTCCTGGGCCTTGATGAACTGGCTGTTGAAGGTGCGCGGGAATTCGCTGCGGCCTTCAGTGCTCAGGGTTTCAGCCGCTTGATTCACGGTGCCCATGTAGTTGGCGATCATGCCGTCGTAGGCAGCCGTGTGTTCGAAGGCCTTGAGCATCAGGTCGAAACGCTGCGCGTAGGTCAGGCCACCGGCTTTCAGGCCTTCCAGGACGCTGGCGTAATCGCTGGCATTCACCACGATCGCTACGTCTTTATGGTTTTTCGCTGCCGAACGGACCATGGTCGGGCCGCCAATGTCGATGTTCTCGATGGCGGTCGGCAGGTCGCAGCCTGGCTTGTTGATGGTGGCTTCGAACGGATACAGGTTGACCGCCACCAGATCGATCGGCTTGATGCCGTGCTCGCTCATGATTGCGTCGTCGATACCGCGACGACCGAGGATGCCGCCGTGGATTTTCGGGTGCAGGGTTTTCACCCGACCGTCCATCATTTCGGCGAAACCGGTGTAATCCGCGACTTCCACTGCGGCAACACCGTTGTCGCGCAGCAGCTTGAACGTTCCGCCGGTGGAGAGGATCTCGACGCCCAGAGCTTCAAGCTCCTTGGCGAATTCGAGGATCCCGGTCTTGTCGGAAACGCTGATCAAGGCGCGGCGGATCGGCAGGCGGGTAGTCTGGTCGGTCATCTCAATTTCCATCAAAAGCAAAGGAAGTCAGCAAAAAAGGCGACCGTTTTTTACGCGGGCGCCTTTCTGGTTTGATTGAATGCTTACAGCAGATCGTACTGCTTGAGTTTCTTGCGCAGCGTGCCGCGGTTAAGTCCGAGCAGCTCACTGGCCTTGGTCTGGTTGCCCTTGACGTAGTTCATCACGCTTTCGAGCAGGGGAGCCTCGACTTCGGAGAGCACCAGGTTGTACACATCCGTGACGGACGCGCCCTCAAGGTGGGCGAAATAATTGTGCAGCGCCTTCTCGACACTCCCGCGAAGGGTCTGGCCTTCTTCGCTCGGGGTATTGAGGTGCTGTTTCAAATTCACGTTGTCGCTCACGGGTGCTGTTCCACTCACTAAAGTCTCGGTCATCATCGTCATGCGGCCACCCCTTCTTCGTCCCCTGTCAGGCTCTTGTAACGCTCGGCGAAAAACTCCCGAACGTTGGCGCATTGTGTTTCCGTACCATCCAAACGATTGAAGTGGGCGCGAAACTCCCTGGCGCCCGGCAAGGTTGCGAGATACCAGCCCACATGCTTGCGCGCAATGCGCACGCCCATCACATCCCCATAGAAAGTGTGAAGGGCGGCCAGATGCTCCAGCAGAATGTGTTCCACTTCGATCAGCTCCGGTGCCGGCAATTTCTCGCCGGTACGCAGGAAGTGTTCGATCTCGCGAAAAATCCATGGCCGCCCTTGGGCGGCGCGGCCTACCAACAGGCCATCGGCACCGGTCGCGTCGAGCACGTAACGGGCCTTTTCCGGCGAATCGATATCGCCATTGGCAAACACCGGGATCGACACCGCCTGCTTGATCGCGGCAATCGTGTCGTACTCGGCTTCACCGGTGTACAGATCGGCGCGAGTGCGGCCATGCACTGCCAGCGCGGTGATCCCGGCCTGCTCGGCGATCTTCGCCACGGTCAGGCCGTTCTTGTTGTCGCGATCCCATCCGGTGCGGATCTTCAAGGTGACCGGCACATCAACCGCAGCCACAACGGCCTGCAGGATCTCGGTCACCAGTGCTTCGTCCTTCAACAACGCGGAACCGGCGGCCTTGTTGCAGACCTTCTTTGCCGGGCAACCCATGTTGATATCAATAATCTGCGCGCCCAATTCGACGTTGGCCCGGGCCGCATCCGCCAGCATCTGCGCGTCGCCACCGGCAATCTGCACCGAGCGGGGCTCGGGATCGCCTTCGTGGATCATGCGCATGCGCGACTTGCGGGTGTTCCACAGGCTCATGTCACTGGTGACCATTTCCGAGACTACAAGCCCTGCGCCCAAACGCTTGCACAGCTGACGAAAGGGCTGGTCGGTGACGCCCGCCATCGGGGCGAGAATCAAGCCGTTCTGCAATGTGTATGGGCCGATGCGTACCGCCGACATAGGACTTCCCTGAGGTGGGGCCGGATCATGAGAGTTCGAAAAAGGGTTGGCATGATACCCGCTCTCGATGACTGGATAAAGGCTGAATTGAACAAAATCTGAACAGTTATTCCGTTATCGCCACAGGTTTGGTTGTGGGTGGCAAAGTCAGAAAACCGCCGTCAATTGCAAACCGCCGCAGGGATTCACTCGGGCGAGTGGAAACTCAGGCTGTAATTCACTGCTTTCGGGCCTGGGTCGAGGATATCCAGCGCAATGTGGATCGGCGTTTGCGGCGGCATTTCCGCCAGACCTTCGAGGTCCCCTCTGAGGTACTCGCCGGGTTTGAAGCGACGACTGGCGATCAAGTGGCCATTGAGGTCGGCGAAACGCAGTTCCAGTAATGGAAAGGGCTGAGAAAATGTCGCGCGGTTATAAATGATCGCGTCGACCACCAATGCGCCGTTGAACTCTGGATGACTGCGCACCACCAGGTTGCTGCTCTTGATCCGGGCGATGTCGACCTTGGACGGCACCGTGCAGCCGATCTGCGGGCAGATTTGCTGGAACCACGGACGGTATTGATCCTGGCGGGCGAGTTCGTCGAAATGATAGGCGATGTATTGGGCAGCCAGTCCGCCCGCCGCCAGTAGCACCAACAGCAACCAGAGCAAACGGCGTCCCCACGGCGAGCGGCGTTTCTGCCAGTCCAGTTGCAGCGGGTCGTCAGTCAGGTCCTGCAGGACTTCAGCACGTACACCGGGTTCTGCGCGCTCGCGCTTTTTGCGCAGCGGCTCGATCGATGGCAACTCGTCGCCGTCATCGTTATCGTCGCTGGCAGAAAATCGTTCACGACGGGCATTCGGATCGATCGGGTCGTGAAGGCGCAGTTGCGGGATCGCCGGCTCGTCGTCGAGATCTACCGGTTCCAAAGTCAGCGAAGGCTCGGTGCGCGCGGCTTTGGCCGGTTCGATCTCCGAGACTTCTGCCTCGTCGTCGGGCTCGATCGTGTGCTCATCGGCATGTTCGCTGAACAGGCTGTCGCGCCAGACGGTTTCGTCCGGCTCAGGCATGTCGCGCCGGGCGCTCAGGGAATCTTCGCGGGGACGACCGAATTCGGTGGTCGGCTGGATTTCCCGTTGCTCGAGGCGGGCAAGTTCCTGGTCCAGATCGAGGCTGTCGAGATCCAGCTCCGAGGCGCTCCACTGCTTTTGGCTGATGGCGCGCGGTGCCGGCGGCTCGACGATGGCTACGGGTTCGACGGCTGGCGTCGACTCGACAATCGGCGGTGGCTCCGCAATCGGCAGTGGCTCGGCAAGCGACGGCGCGAGCGGCGTCACCGCGTCCTTGCCAGCGTGTTGTTCCAGCAGCTGTTTGGCGGCATTGAACACTTGCAGGCAGGAGCCGCAGCGAACCACCCCGCGGGCCACGCTCAATTGAGCATGGCTGACACGGAAACTGGTTTGGCAATGCGGGCACTGGGTGACGAAACTGTCAGTCATGCGGCGATCCGGATTATGCAGGCGGACATATTAGCGCCGACGGCCGGTGATGCGCACCCAGCCATCGCGATTGGCGATCGGGTCGAGATCGAAGTCCTGTGCATAAGCGGCAGCGACTTCATCACCTTGTTCCGCGAGGATGCCCGACAGGGCCAGACGACCGCCGGATTTGACCAGGCCAGACAGTTGCGGCGCCAGCGAAACCAGCGGACCGGCAAGAATGTTGGCAACCAGCACGTCAGCTTGAACCTGCGGCAAGTCTTGCGGCAGGTACAGCGGGAACAGTTCGTCGGCAATATTGTTGCGACCGGCGTTGTCGCGCGAGGCTTCCAGCGCCTGCACGTCGATGTCGGTACCAACGGCTTCTTTCGCACCGAGCAACAGGGCGGCGATCGCCAGAATTCCCGAACCGCAACCGAAGTCGAGCACGTCGCAGTCTTTCAGGTCCTGGCCGTCGAGCCATTCCAGGCACAAAGCGGTGGTCGGGTGAGTGCCGGTGCCGAACGCCAGGCCCGGATCCAGCAGCAGGTTGACCGCATCAGGTTCCGGCGCGGCGTGCCAGCTCGGCACGATCCACAGGCGCTGGCCGAAACGCATCGGCTGGAAACCGTCCATCCAGCTGCGTTCCCAGTCCTGATCTTCGATGACTTCGCTGTGGTGTTCGGGCAGCGGGCTGCCGGTCAGCAGTTCCAGATGGGCCAGTACCGGGGCTGGTTCGGTGCCGCCTTCGAACAGCGCCAGCAAGTGGGTGTGCGACCACAATGGGGTGGTGTTGAGTTCCGGTTCGAAGATCGGCTGGTCTTCGGCGTCCATGAAGGTCACCGACACGGCGCCGACTTCGAGGAATGCGTCCTCGTAGGTTTCGGCTTGTTCGGGGGTGATGGCGAGACGGACTTGCAGCCAAGGCATGGCGGGCACCTTTGAAAATCTGTGGGGCAGCCCGAAGCTGCAAAAGCGCGCAGTTTACGCCAGGTCGCCGGCAAAGTGGACACGCCTCTTGGCTGTTACACATTCGCCGGCGCGATATACATATGTATCCCCGGAGCGCGGTTGCCGGCAAATAGAGTGAAAGCTCATTTCTACGCAAGCGGGCTGGACGATATGGCGAGTGAACAAGGGATTGTAGAAGAAAAACCACCGGAAGCCGCTGCGCCCACAGGGACGGCCCAGGAGATTCTGCTGCGGATCACGCGTTGGCAGGTACTCATCGACAAGCGCCTGAGCAGTCAGCTGACCTTGTTGGAGGCCATGGAAGCTTTCGCGTTGACCGAGCTGCGCAATCATTACCCGCACGGCAATATCGATCCGGGTTTTGTGCTGGCTTTGCTCGATTCGATTCTGCAGAAAATCATCGACGGCAAGCCGATGATGTACCTGGCGATTCAGGACGCTCCGTACCGCTGGCCGGGTGCTGCTGACCGGGGATTTCCGCTCGGCCATCGTCAAGCGGTCATCCAGACTGTGGAGAGCGTTTCTGAGCATTTCCTTGATCAATACAAAAACTACCTGCGAACACATTGGGAAACCAAAGGGCAGGAGCCTGCGTTCGATCAGTTGGTTTTGCGCAAATTGCAGCGTTATATCGATGACATCGACGCGCTGTTCCAGACTGACCGGCTCGTGCGACTGACGCCGGATCGATTGCGCAGGCAAATCGAAAAGGTTCAGGAGCGAGGCGCTCGCCGCTATCGGTTGACCGCACTGGCAACGGGTGCGGAAAAGAAGAGGCTCGAAGCGCTGTCATACGCGCAATTGCCGCATTGGCTGCGGGTGCTGAACGAACCGGAGCGTGCCAGGCTGCGCCGTTATCAAGAACAGACGTCGCAGGCCCAGGCAGCGCTCGATGATCTGCTGGAAGGCTACGGCTCGTTGCGCGCCTATGCCCGGCAACAGGCGATTGACTATATCCAGCTCAAACTCGACATGGAGGTGGAACCGGACCGGATCGATGTCCGCCTGAGGTGGCTTTCAGCGGTCGGCGAGCCGACGCAGAACCGCAGTTTGAGCCAGTTGCTCGCGGCGGGGCCGATCGGTACGGATTTCGCTGCCGTTCTGGAAGTCACCAGTGGTTCTTCGCGACGCAATCAGCCGCTGGAGCCGGCATTCATCGCCGACATGCTGGCCGGCCAGGATTATCCGGTCGGGTACCTGCGAGCCCTCGCCGGGCAGTATGAGCGCGAGGACGTACAAAAGGCCTTGATCGACTGGTTTGTCGCGCGACTCAAGCAAAGCGCGTTCGTTGCGCGTTGTGCGGGGCATCTGGCGGTGGACGATCATGATCGTCTCGAATCGATGTGGGCAGGGGAAGCCATGGGCGAATCTTTGCGCGTCGCCGCACTGGCTTTACCCAACGGCATGCAGTGTGCCGACTTTCTGGTGTTTTACCGGCAAGAGCCTGCACCAGCGGTGAGCGATCTGCTGCTGTACGCGCCAAACAAGCCAGACGGCCAGGAGTGGGTGCGCCTGCCTTCGCTGGCGGCATTGACCGGAGAAGTCTGGGGCTGGACGCAGAGCGAGTCCGGTCGCGAATATCTTTTGCAGCAGCTTTCTCCCACTGCCCATCGGCGAGCGCGGGAGTATCTTGTCGCCGTGGCTGCCGACCCTGGCCGTTGGGGTATGAGCAGTGATATTCGGCGTGCGCCCCTGCCGTTCGCTCAGTGCGTCGAAGCGGCTGTAAAAATGGGCCTGGCCAAAAACCTGCAGCAGGTCGAAGAGGACAACTTACTGCGCTGGAACTCAACGCTGACCCTGGATGCGCGTCGACGCCTCAGTAGTCTGAATCAGGAGCTGGTTGTTCATCAGCAGGTCTTCAATGAATTGCTGGGCGGTTTCGAAGTCTTTGTCGATTTTGCCAGACGCACGGTGGCCGCAGAGATCGCACCTTATATGCGCAGCAAACAGGTGCTGGAACCGGTTGATCCGGCCACCGTGTTGATCGATTACAACGCCGGCATCGCCGATCGCAGGAAACAGTCGGTAGCCAGCCTGCTCGATCTGGCGATCTACGGCTATGACGACAACGCTGGTATCGACAATCCGAAAAAGGGCGTGCGCTCATCCGTTGGCCAGGATCTGAGCGAGGTGCGCAGCGCCGATCTGGCGTTGTATCTGCGCGGGGCCTGGCTGGGTGAGAAGTACGCCAGCGAAATCCGAGGCAAATATCTCGACGCTCGCCATGCGGACTACGAGCCGCGCCGGTTTGCCTGGCGCAATGTGCTGCTGTCGACAATGGATCGTGACTTGCGGGTTGCGCGAAGTCAGGCACGGCTAAGCGACACGGTGTATACAGCGCTCGTCCGCCAGGTCTCGCTGTTGAGTCAATTGCCAACGTCAGGGGGCCATTTGCCGGGCGCCAACAGGGTCACGACTGACGGCGTATTCAGATTTACTGTGCGTGGTCATGTCGTACTCGGGGTTTATGTTTTTACTGCTTTCGATCCCGAGCCGTCTTGGTGGTTGTATACCCCGGATGCTCCTGACGGCCTTGCGGTGCGCCCGTACCATTCACTGTTTGGCGACATCGCCGGCGAGCTGCATGACTACTTGATGGCGCGCACGGCGGTTGCTGCACGCAAAACCGTTTCGCTCTCCTTGCATGCGATAGCGGTAAAAAATCAGCGCGTCGATACGCTGTACGAAGCGCAGCGAGTGAGCGACGCGCGGGTTGAGTTCAACGCTTACATCGAGCGCACGGTTACGGATGTGCACGACATCACGACCAGCCGCGCGGAAATGATCGAAAGACAGGTGGTCAAGGGACTGATGTTCGCCGCCGCGCCGTTCTGCATGGTGTTTCCGCCCTTCGCCTTGCTGCTGGACGTGGTGTTCATTGCCGTCAGTGCCGGTGATGCCGTCGCGGCGCATCTGGAGGGCGATGTCGATGGCGCGCTCGGCCATTGGCTTGAGGCGTCGTGGGGCGCGCTGTTTGCCATGGTTGGCGCCGGCAGTACGGTCAAGTTACTCGGGCGCACGGTCAGAAATCTGAAGCACACGACGCGGCCGGTCTCATTGCTCACCGAACGCTTGAGCACGGTGGCTCCGATTCGCAAGGAGGCGCTGCCGGCGGTTCGCAAGGTGCGTTTTCACGCCAGACAGGCCGTCAGCAACAAGCCGGATAATTTGCAGCAGGTCACTGAAGAAGGTGTCTTTTTTGGCACATGGCGCAGTCCGCCCAGTGCTGCGCAGCCCCAACCGACCTATTACATCCGCAACAGAGGCAAGTACTTCCAGGTCAGGGAAAACCCGCATTTCGGCGGGCTCAGCCTGATCGATGCCCGGCGCCCCGAAGCCATTTATCAGCGCCCCGTACGTCTGACCGCGAGTGGCAAATGGACGCATGACCGGGTCGGGCTGCGCGGCGGCAATGATCAGGTACGTAATCTTGGTCGAGTGAACAATCTGCGCAATGCGTTTCCCGGCCGGGTCGAGCCAGTGCTGAACCGTGGTGCGTTGCAGGGCGAGGCTGTGGTGGCGAAGTTTGTCGCCGGGTCTATGGACAATTATCTGTTTTCGCTGAATGCGCAGACCTGCGTGATTGCCTCGATGTACAACCCGGCGACAAAGGTCGGCGCAGTCATTCATTTCGATCACAACATTCGCTCGCTGATCAACCACACCGTCAAGGATGCGATGACGCGTCTGGGAGGCTCGCCCAAAGATGTTCGGGTCACGCTGGTGGGCGGTGACTGGCTGACCGGCACCGACATCGGTGGACCGGTCAGGAGTGTATTGCGTCAACAGGGGCTGAGGCCGACATGGGATTACTGGTCGTATTCTTCCTGTCTGGGTAATACCTATGCTGTTTCGTTGAATCTGAACAACGGTGTTTCGACGGTGTTCAAGACTTCCGCCAGCCAGTTTGAACGCTTGTATTCACCGGTTTTGCAGCGGGCCAGATATGCCAGCGATCCGGTGTCGAAACGCGCACAGGTATTCATGGAGCGGTTTCGTCGAAAGCCATTGCACCAAGATGCCTCTGGCGCTGTAGTCGACCAGAACGGGCGCCGGGCAACCCCTGAAATGATTCAGGGGCAAGCTTTTACCTTGGTGTCGATGAACTGATGCGCTGGTTGCAGGCATAAAAAAACCCGATCCACAGGGATCGGGTTTTTCCACGCCAGGTCAGTCTTACGACTGCTTGGCCAGCTTGTGCTCGAGGTAGTGAATGTTCACGCCACCTTTGCAGAAGCCTTCGTCACGAACCAGGTCACGGTGCAGCGGGATGTTGGTCTTGATCCCGTCAACCACGATTTCGTCCAGGGCATTGCGCATGCGGGCCATGGCTTCGTCGCGGGTCGCGCCGTAAGTGATCAGCTTGCCGATCAGCGAGTCGTAGTTCGGTGGAACCGCATAACCGCTGTACAGGTGCGAATCGACGCGAACGCCGTTGCCGCCTGGTGCGTGGAAATGCTTGACCGTGCCCGGGCTCGGCATGAAGGTTTTCGGGTCTTCAGCGTTGATCCGGCATTCCAGCGAGTGGCCACGAATAACCACGTCATCCTGAGTGAACGACAGCTTGTTGCCAGCGGCGATGCTGAGCATCTCCTTGACGATGTCGATACCGGTGACCATTTCCGAAACCGGGTGCTCCACCTGAACACGGGTGTTCATTTCGATGAAGTAGAAACGACCGTTTTCGTAGAGGAACTCGAAGGTGCCGGCGCCACGGTAACCGATGTCGATGCACGCCTTGACGCAACGAGCCAACACTTCTTCGCGAGCCTTCTCGTCGATGCCCGGTGCCGGCGCTTCTTCGAGAACCTTCTGGTGGCGGCGTTGCAGCGAGCAATCGCGGTCGCCCAGATGGATGGCGTGGCCCTGGCCGTCGGACAGAACCTGCACTTCGACGTGACGCGGATTGGTCAGGAATTTTTCCAGATAGACCATCGGGTTGCCGAACGCCGCGCCTGCTTCGGAGCGGGTCAGTTTCGCCGAGGCGATCAGGTCTTCTTCCTTGTGCACCACGCGCATGCCGCGACCACCACCGCCACCAGCGGCTTTGATGATCACCGGGTAGCCGACTTCACGACCGATGCGCAATGCCGTTTCTTCGTCTTCCGGCAGCGGGCCATCGGAACCTGGAACGGTTGGCACGCCTGCTTCGATCATCGCGTGCTTGGCCGAGACCTTGTCACCCATCAGGCGAATGGTGTCGGCTTTCGGGCCGATGAACGCGAAGCCGGAGTTCTCGACCTGCTCGGCAAAATCGGCGTTTTCCGCGAGGAAACCGTAGCCTGGGTGAATGGCGGTAGCGCCAGTCACTTCAGCGGCAGCGATGATGGCCGGGATGTGCAGGTAGGACTGAGCGGCAGAAGCCGGGCCGATGCAGACGGATTCGTCTGCCAGACCCAAGTGCATCAGCTCTTTGTCGGCCTTGGAGTAAACGGCGACGGTCTTGATGCCCATCTCTTTGCAGGCACGCAGAATCCGCAGGGCGATCTCACCGCGGTTAGCGATCAGAACTTTTTCCAACTTCGCAGTCATCAAAGGCTCTCCGCAGTTCAAACGATGGTGAACAGCGGTTGGTCGTACTCAACCGGCTGGCCGTCTTCGACGAGGATGGACTCGATCACACCGCTGGTTTCAGCTTCGATGTGGTTCATCATCTTCATGGCTTCGACGATGCACAGAGTGTCGCCTTTCTTCACGGTCTGGCCGACTTCAACGAAGGACGGCGAGGTTGGCGAAGATTTGCGATAGAAGGTGCCGACCATCGGCGAACGGGCAACAGTGCCGTTCAGCGCTGGTGCAGCAGCGGCAGCCGGGGCTGCGGCAGCAACCGGAGCAGCGGCGGCGGCAGGTGCGGCAGCCGGAGCGTGCATCGGAGCCGGCGCGTAGTACTGCTGAGCCGGGGTCTTGCTGTGACGGCTGATGCGTACGGACTCTTCGCCTTCCTTGATCTCGAGCTCGTCGATGCCGGACTCTTCCAGCAATTCGATCAGTTTCTTAACTTTACGGATATCCATGAATCATCAACTCCCAAGGGTCGGTCAGGGGCGTTTAACGCTTGTAGTTCAAGCCGTTGCCTGTGTTTCAAGCTGTTCTAGCGCAGCCTCCAGGGCCAGTCGGTAACCGCTGGCGCCAAGGCCGCAGATCACTCCCACCGCTACGTCGGAGAAGTAAGAGTGATGGCGGAAAGGTTCGCGTTTGTGCACGTTGGACAAATGCACTTCGATGAATGGGATGCTCACTCCCAGCAACGCGTCACGTAATGCGACACTTGTGTGCGTAAAAGCTGCTGGATTGATCAGAATGAAATCGACCCCTTCGCCACGCGCGGCGTGGATGCGGTCGATCAATTCGTACTCGGCATTGCTTTGCAGATACAGCAGATGATGACCGGCTTCACGGGCGCGGCGCTCCAGATCCTGATTGATCTGCGCCAGGGTCGTTGAACCGTAAGTGCCGGGTTCGCGGGTGCCGAGCAGGTTCAGGTTGGGGCCGTGCAGCACCAGGAGGGTCGCCATCTGCGTAGTCCTTGTTATGAATGAGCAATCGTCAGAACCCGGCGACTATGCCGCAAAGACTTTGTGACTGTCCAGTTCTATGCAATAGCCAGCACGATGGCCGATGTTTGCGCGAAATATGTGACCAAGTGGTTTGATCCGGTCATTTGTGGTGTCTGGACTGACGCCTTCGCGAGCAGGCTCGCTCCCACAGGGGTACATATTCCAATGTGGGAGATTCTATGGTTGAGGGGAAGCCCTCAACTGACTTTTGCCTGATATTCGCTTTGCCCTTTCAGCAAGGCGAATACCACCCGAGCAAGTTTGCGAGCCAGCATCACCAACGCCTGCGTGGTGCTGAAACCCCGTGCTCTTTGGGCTTCGTAAAACCCTTTCCAGGCTATCGTACGGCTAGCCGACATCGCTGCGTTGTGCAAAAGTCGGCGGGCCTCGGGGTCTCCGCGC
>NZ_JBFUIR010000053.1:0-41866 GCF_056401755.1 Pseudomonas sp. P4_D7
CCCTTGAACAGGATCGAGAGGAACACCGCCACCAGCGAGACGTTCATCGACAGCAAGGTAAAACCGACTTCCTTGGCCCCGAGGTACGCGGCCTGCATCGGTTTGACGCCTTCGTCGATGTGCCGGGAGATGTTCTCCAGCACCACAATCGCGTCGTCCACCACCAGACCGGTGGCGAGAATCAGCGCCATCAGCGAGAGGTTGTTCAGCGAGAATCCGTAGAGGTACATCACCGCAAAGGTGCCGACCAGCGACACCGGCACGGCCAGTGTCGGAATCAGCGAGGCGCGGAAGTTACCGAGGAACAGGAATACCACCAGAATCACCAGCGCCACGGCAATCAGCAAGGTCATCTCGGCTTCATGCAGCGTCGCCTTGATCACCGGCGAGCGGTCCATGGCCAGATTCAGCTTTACGCTGGCCGGCAACACCGCTTGCAAGGCCGGCAGTTGCGCCTTGATCTCGTTGACCGTCTCGATGATGTTGGCGCCAGCCTGGCGGTTGATCACCAGCAGCACCGCCGCGTCATCGTTGAAGAAACCACTGTTGTAGCGGTCTTCGACGCCGTCACTGACCTTGGCCACGTCCTTGAGGCGCAGCGCGGCGCCGTCGGCGTAGTGGATGATCAGTGACTCGTAATCCTTGGCTTTCTCCAGCTGGTCATTAGCCTGGATCTGCCACAAACGCTGGCCGTCCTCGACCGAACCCTTCGGCCGGCGCACGTTGGCATCGGCGATGGTCTTGCGCACATCGTCGAGCGCCACGCCGTACTGGTTCAGCGCCTGAGGTTCGAGCTCGATGCGCACCGCCGGCAGCGAACTGCCGCCGATCTGCACTTCACCGACGCCCTGCACTTGCGACAGGCTCTGCGAAAGAATCGTCGAGGCCAGATCGTAGAGCTGGCCTTTTTCCAGCACATCGGAGGTCAGCGACAGCACCATGATTGGCGCCTGCGACGGGTTGACCTTCTTGTAGGTCGGCATGCTGCGCATGCCGCTCGGCAGCAGATTGCGCGAAGCGTTGATCGCTGCCTGCACTTCCCGCGCGGCACCGTTGATGTCGCGGTCGAGGTCAAATTGCAGAATGACCCGGGTCGAACCCTGACTGGAGCGGCTGCTCATGGTGTTGACGCCGGCGATTGCGCCGAATGAGCGCTCCAGCGGTGTGGCCACGGTGGACGCCATGACCTCCGGGCTCGCGCCGGGCAGACTGGCCTGCACGACGATCACCGGGAAATCCATTTGCGGCAGCGGCGAAACCGGCAGCAGGCCGAAGCTGACACCGCCGAGCAGCATGATCGCCAGGCTCAGCAGCATTGTGGCGACCGGGCGCTTGATGAAAGGACCGGAGAGGTTCATTGACCGCGATCCCCAACGTCACACCAATCCCCTGTAGGAGTGAGCCTGCTCGCGATAGCGGTGTGTCTGTTTACATTGATGTTGCAGGTGCCGGCCTCATCGCGAGCAGGCTCACTCCTACAAGGGTTATGTGTTCGGACAGTCATACCGACACCTCTTCAGTGTCAGCATTGGTCTTGCCAAAGCGCCGACCGAGGCGGTCGAAATACAGGTAGATCACTGGCGTGGTGAACAGCGTCAGCACCTGGCTGACCAGCAAACCACCGACCATCACCAGACCCAGCGGCTGACGCAATTCAGCACCTGAGCCCGTGGCGAGCATCAACGGCACCGCACCAAACAGCGCCGCCAGCGTGGTCATCAGAATCGGCCGGAAGCGCAACAACGCCGCCTGATAGATCGCCTGTTCCGGCGCCATGCCTTGCGTGCGCTCAGCATCGAGGGCGAAGTCGATCATCATGATCGCGTTCTTCTTGACGATACCGATCAGCAGGATGATGCCGATGATCGCGATCATGCCCAGATCATTGCCGCTGAGCAGCAACGCCAGCAAGGCACCGACGGCCGCCGACGGCAAGGTCGAGAGAATGGTGATCGGGTGAATGTAGCTCTCGTACAGCACGCCGAGCACGATGTACATGGTCACCACCGCCGCCAGAATCAGCAGCAAGGTGCTCGATAGCGAAGCCTGGAACGCTTCGGCCGCGCCCTGGAACTGGGTCTGCACGCCGACGGGCATGCCGATGTCTTTCTGCACCTGTTCGATGATGTCGACCGCATGCCCCAGCGCCACACCGGGCGCGAGGTTGAACGACATCATTACCGCCGGGAACTGGCCGATATGGGTGATCGCCAGTTGCGCCTGACGCTCCTCGATATGAGCCAGACTCGACAGGCGTACCTGCGCGTCATCGGTGGTCTTGACGTGAATCTGGTCCAGCGCCTGCGGGCCGATCTTCTCTCCGGCCTGGGCTTGCAGCACCACGCGGTACTGGCTGGCCTGGGTGTAAATGGTCGAGATCTGCCGCTGGCCAAAAGCGTCATAGAGCGCATCGGTGATGTTCGCCACCGAAACGCCAAGGCGTGAGGCGGCATCGCGGTCGATCACCAGATAGACCTGTAAACCCTTGTCCTGCAAATCACTGGCAACGTCGGTCAATTCCGGCCGTTGGGCCAGCGCTTCGACCAGTCGCCCGCTCCACTGGCTGAGCAGTTCGGAATCCGGCGAGGACATGCTGAACTGATACTGGGTCCGGCTGACACGGTCTTCGATGGTCAGGTCCTGCACCGGCTGCATGAACAGGCGGATGCCGACCAGTTTGTCCAGTTGCGGTTGCAGGCGCGCAATCACTTCAGTGGCGCTTAGATCGCGATCGCCATGGGGCTTGAGGTTGATCAGCAAGCGGCCGCTGTTGAGCGTGGCGTTATCGCCGTCGACACCGATGTAGGACGACAGGCTCTGCACCGCCGGATCTTGCAGAATGATTTTCGCCAGTTCCTGCTGACGCTCGCCCATCGCGGCGAAGGAGATCGACTGCGGCGCTTCGGAAATGCCCTGAATCACCCCGGTGTCCTGCACCGGGAAGAAGCCTTTCGGCACGACCATGTAAAGAAATACGGTCAACCCCAGCGTAGCGATGGCCACCAGCAAGGTCAGCGGCTGGTGTTTGAGCACCCAGCGCAGCATCCGCCCGTACTCGGCAATCATCCAGTCAATCACCGCGCCACTGGCCCGATAGAAACGGCCCTGCTCGTGTTCTTCCGGTTCGCGTTTGAGCAGACGCGCGCACATCATCGGCGTCAGGGTCAGCGAGACCACCAGCGAAATCAGGATCGCCACGGCCAGTGTGATGGCGAACTCGCGGAACAGCCGCCCGACCACGTCGGCCATGAACAGCAACGGAATCAGTACTGCAATCAGCGACAGGGTCAGGGAAATCAGGGTGAAGCCGATCTGCTTGGCGCCCTTTAGCGCCGCTTGCATCGGGCTGTCGCCCTCTTCGATGAAGCGCGCGATGTTCTCGAGCATGACGATGGCGTCGTCGACCACAAAACCGGTGGCAATGGTCAGCGCCATCAAGGTCAGGTTGTTGACCGAGAAGCCGGCCAGGTACATCACGCCGAAGGTGCCGATCAGCGATAGCGGCACGGCCACTGACGGAATGATCGTCGCACTGGCGCGCCGCAGAAACAGAAACGTCACCATCACCACCAGGGCGATGGCGATCAGCAATTCGTGTTGCACGTCAGTGACCGAGGCGCGGATGGTCTGCGTGCGATCCGTCAGTACCGTCACTTCGAGGCCGGCCGGCAGGTTGTCGGTGATGCTCGGCAGCAGCGCCTTGATGCGGTCGACCACTTCAATGACGTTGGCCCCCGGCTGACGCTGGATGTTCAGCAATACCGCCTGATTCTGGTTGGCCCACGCAGCGAGACGTTCGTTCTCGGCGCCATCGACAATTTCCGCCACGTCCTTGAGCCGCAACGGCGCGCCGTTCTTGTAGGCGAGGATCAGGTTGGCGTAATCCTTGGGCGAGGTCAGTTGGTCGTTGGCGTCGAGCATCGACACCCGCGTCGGGCCGTCAAAGTTGCCCTTCGGCTGGTTGACGTTGGAAGCACTGATCAAGGTGCGCACGTCCGCCAGGTTCAAGCTGTTGGCCGCCAACGCTTCCGGGTTGACCTTGATGCGCACGGCCTGACGCTGACCGCCGGCAATACTGACCATGCCGACACCGCTGATCTGGGCGATTTTCTGCGCCATGCGCGTATCGACCAGGTCATTGAGTTTGGGCAGCAGCATGGTTTTCGAGGTGATCGCCAGGGTCAGCACCGGGGTGTCCGCCGGGTTGACCTTGTTGTACACCGGCGGCGCCGGCAAATCGGTGGGCAGCAGATTGGTCGCGGCGTTGATCGCGGCCTGCACCTGCTGCTCGGCGACATCCATGTTGATGTCGAGGCTGAAGCGCAGGGTCAGCACCGACGCACCGCCGGAACTGGTCGAGGCCATTTGCGTGAGGCCCGGCATCTGCCCGAACTGGCGCTCGAGCGGCGCAGTTACGGCACTGGTCATCACATCCGGGCTGGCGCCGGGATATAAGGTCATGACGCGGATGGTCGGGTAATCAACTTGTGGCAGCGCAGAAACTGGCAGCAAGCGGTAAGCGATCAGGCCGGCCAGGACAATGGCCAGCATGCTCAGGGTGGTGGCTACCGGTCGGAGGATGAACAGCCGCGAAATGTTCATGCGCCCTTCTTGGCCTTATCGGTGACAGCAGCGTCAGTCGGGGTGGCGGCAGATTTGCCTTGCAGGTGTTCAGTTGGAGTGGTCGGCACTTGGTTGCTGTCGTTGACCACTTCCACTTCGCTGCCTTCCTTCAGACGGTCGGTGCCTTCCAGCACCACGCGGTCGCCGGCGGCCAGGCCTTCGGTGACCACGGTGTTTTCGCCATCACTGGCGCCGATCTTCAATTGGCGAATGGTGACTTTCTTGTCGCCATCCAGTGCATAGACGAAGGTGCCGTTGGTGCCGAACTGGATGGCCGCCGACGGTGCCAGCACCACGCCTTTCAGCGTGTCAGCGAGCAAGTGAACGTTGACGAACTGGTTGGGGAACAGCGCCTGATCGCGGTTATCGTAGCGGGCCTTGAACTTCAGGGTGCCGGTGGCAACGTCGATCTGGTTGTCGAGGCTTTGCAGAACGCCGGTGGCTTGCAGTTTGCTGTCGCCGCGGTCCCACGCTTCGGCCGGAAGTTTGGCGCCGCTGCGATAACGCGCGAGCACGGTTTCCAGGCTGTTTTCCGGCAAGGTGAAAGCGACGCTGATCGGTTGCGTCTGGGTGATCACCGCGAGGGACGTGGTGTCATTGGCGGTGACGAGGTTGCCGACGTCGACCTGGCGCAGACCGACACGGCCGGCAATCGGCGCGCGGATCTTGGTGAATTCGAGATTGAGCTTGGCGTCGTTGACTGCGGCCTGGTTGGTCTTGACCGTGCCCAGATACTGACCGACCAGCGCTTCGGCGGTGTCCAGCGTCTGTTTGGCGATGCTGTCTTCTTTGTACAAACCGCGATAACGCTCGACATCGACCTGAGCGTTTTTCAGTTGCGCCTGATTCTGCAGCAGAGTGCCTTCGGCTTGCAGCAAAGCGTTCTGGTAGGGGCGTGGGTCGATCTCGGCCAACAGGTCACCGGCCTTGACCATCTGCCCTTCTTCGAAATTGATCTTGACCAGCTCGCCGCCCACCCGGCTGCGCACATTGATGGTGTTGAGCGCGGTCACCGTGCCCAGCGCCTTGTAATACAGCGGGAAGTCGCCGGTAACCGCCGGCGCCACGCGTACCGGAATCGGCCCGGTGCCGCCACCGAAGCCCGGCCGCATCATCCCCGAACGCCCGGTGTGCCCGGACGCCGCTTTGTCGGCGCCCTCTTTGTGGGCTGAACCGGCGGGCCAGAATTTCCAGCACAGGACGGCGATCACCAACAAGACCAGCAGGCTGATCAGCCAGCGACGGGAGTTACGAGGGGACGATTGCATGGAGTCATTAACCATTGGGCGCGTGGGCTTCTTTTACGGGAGGCTGAACGATAAGCACTGGTGGGGAAATAGCAAAGCAGCTTTACCGGCAATTTACCTTCAACTTACGTTTCAAGGTGTGAGGCAAAACACTGATACACAAATGAAAACGGCCTGGACAGGGCCAGGCCGTTAACAATTGTAAAAGCGCTTACTTGAGAACGGACAGCGCCGCTTCGTAGTTAGGCTCTTCAGCGATTTCCTTGACCAGTTCGCTGTGCAGGACGTTGTCGTTTTCGTCCAGCACCACAACGGCGCGAGCGGTCAGGCCTTTCAGCGGGCCGTCAGCGATGGCCACGCCGTAGTTCTCGATGAACTCGGTGCCGCGCAGGGTCGACAGGTTTTGTACGTTTTCCAGACCTTCGGCGCCGCAGAAACGCGCTTGCGCGAACGGCAGGTCAGCCGAGATGCACAGCACCACGGTGTTGGCGATGTCGTTGGCCTGAGCGTTGAACTTGCGCACGGAAGTGGCGCAGGTCGGGGTGTCGACGCTTGGGAAGATGTTCAGCACTTTGCGCTTGCCGGCGAAGTCTTTCAGGGTGACGTCGGACAGATTGCCGGCAACCAGAGAAAAGGCTGGCGCCTTGGAACCGGCTTGTGGCAACTGGCCGTTGACTTGAACCGGATTGCCTTTAAGGGTGACTTGAGCCATGACTTGAGTCCTTCTGATGTTTTGATTGGAAAGCATGCAAGAGGCCGAAGTTAACCACGAAATTGTCCGACGACCTATGCCCTGTTTGGAAATTGTTGGGTGCCTGCGCGAAAAATTGTATACAAAACCAGCACAATTCCCATGTGGGAGCGAGCCTGCTCGCGAAGGCGCTTGATCAGTCAGCATAAACGTTGAATGTGACGACCTATTCGCGAGCAGGCTCGCTCCCACATTGGATTCTGCGGTGTTACTGGTCTTTTATTTAGAGACCCTGTCGATTCAAGTGTGGCCCGTTCGACTAAGCAATGAATCCCACCAAACTCACGGAGTAACCGCCATGCGCTTCATGATCCTTGTCAAAGCCAGCGCCGATTCGGAAGCCGGCATCATGCCCAGCGAAGAACTGATCACCGCCATGGGCAACTTCAACGAAGAACTGGTCAAGGCCGGCATCCTGATCGATTGCGATGGCCTGCACCCGAGTAGCAAAGGTGCTCGCGTGCATTTCTCCGGGGACAAACGCACGGTCATCGACGGGCCGTTCATCGAAACCAAAGAACTGGTGGCGGGCTACTGGATCTGGGAAGTGAAATCAAAAGAAGAAGCCATCGAATGGGTCAAGCGCTGCCCTAACCCAATGTCAGGCGATTCTGATATTGAAATCCGCCAGATATTTTCTGCAGAAGACTTCGGCGCTGAGTTCACTCCTGAAGCGCGGGAACAGGAAGAACGTGTCCGCGAACAGGCCAAGAAAAACGGCTAACCGGGTATCCCGTGTAGGAGCTGCCGAAGGCTGCGATCTTTTGATTTTGCCGTTAAAAAACAAGATCAAAAGATCGCAGCCTCGTTTCACTCGACACCTGCAGAATCGTCAGTCGGGYATCGATCGGATGATGTCGGCCAGATCATCTTTGGTTATTTCATTGGCCTTGATAGCTGCGGCGACATCTGCTTTGGAAAGCGGAAAACGTTTGAAAATTTCTTTCAAGGTTTCCTCATTAACATTGGCCAGCCAGAGCGGATCGATAAATGAGCCGCCATACTCAGGCTTCATGGGTACTTCTTCGTGTGCAATTGCACCTTTATGATTGAGATACACAACATAACGGTCGTGCCCTTCAGGAAAGCTTTTATCGTGATAAAGCGTGGTACCCAAAGGCAGGACATAGTAGTTCTCGTCGCCATTTGGACCTTCAATCAGTAATGGTTCTTTCGTTTTGATCATTTTCATATCGTGCCCCTTCCCCATATCGCCAAAAATCAGAAAACCCAAAAAAATCGCATTGACGGATAAAACTGCCACCAGCCATAGGCCCATCCGCCTATTTGTAAACATTTTTCTTATCATAGGGGGCCTCGGTATTCGCTTCGAGCATGGCTTGTAAATCCGCCGGCATGAAAATCCCGTCCTTCGGACTACTTTGTGTACGCGCAGCCTGTCTCTCGATGAAAGAGAGACCTCGCATCTCATTAAATTTCGCAGGGTTCTGCACAATTGACTTCCCCGAAACCTTTGCTCCTGCAATGGTCACGGTTGTGCAGTTATTCGTAGTCGGATGATAGTTGGATGGCAACACATACCGTGCTGATGACGCAGTCTTTTTTCGCTGCTCTTTTTGCTGGGCGACGATACCGTCGAAATGAGCGATCACAGCCTCAGCTTTGGCATTTTCCAAATAATAAACAAAACCTGTTGTTGTACGCCCCAAACTGTTTTCACCAGAGATATACGCTTTGAAGGACGTCCAGACGTTCAGCACTCCTTCGCCCTCGCTATCGAACGTGCCCCAGGTTTTTCCATAGCGACCAAAGTCATAAGTAATGTCTTTGCTACCGACCACCACATGTAAAGCCGCGTGCCCGAAAGGATGCTCTTCTTTATCGCGAGTGTAGGGACCACCCACCAGCACTTCCATATACGCACCGGACACGACCACCTGATTGGTTTTTGTGGTTTTCCCTGATGTGCCCGTATTTTTTGCTGCCTGGGTTGTGCTGGTAACTTTAGTAGACTGAACCATTAAAGATGTTCCGTATCTTCAAGTTTCGGAAACTTTATGCTGCAATTCCCCCTAGGAATATTTGCAACATGCACAAAGCCATTTTCGTCTAGGACTCCAGTCATCAAAGTCCCATCGGGAAGCGTCAATTCATACGCCTCGTTGGCGACAGGTTCATCTCTTTCGTTAAGCAACTGAAACTCGACAAAAGTCTTTTCTTTCAGAAACTGCGAGAAGAAGCTGGCGGGAGCACTACCAGAATCACCGACGAAGGTGTCAGGTGATCCAGCAGTAATCGTCGCTCCACATGCCGTTTGGGAACCAACATGAGCAACGTCTTTTCCCAACCCAAAAACATGGGGAGCGCCCGTTGTTATGGGATTACTGCCGTGAACTGGGCAGGAATAGATATCTCCTACCAAAGCTACGGGAGTTGAGTTAACAAAAATAGGACTTGATCCAGTGGTGATATTTCCACCGTGACTCCCTGGATCTCCGAGCCTTGCGACTGGCT
This sequence comes from Pseudomonas sp. P4_D7, assembly GCF_056401755.1. Classification (NCBI taxonomy): domain Bacteria; kingdom Pseudomonadati; phylum Pseudomonadota; class Gammaproteobacteria; order Pseudomonadales; family Pseudomonadaceae; genus Pseudomonas; species Pseudomonas sp. P4_D7. The sequence continues at coordinate 9,097 of NZ_JBFUIR010000053.1, forward strand.
TTCCTGCCATCGTTTCTCTCCATTGAATATCGCGACCTGCGGATGTTACCCGATCTTGTTGTGGAAAACAGGGTATCCATGGAGCCTCCGGACTGGATAAAAAATGCGACCGGGCTGAGTCTTTTTTGGTTGGTCGTTGACCATTCCAACGCGCGGCAAAGGGATGCCTCAAGGGACGCTCTGCGTTCCAGCTTGCAAATTTGACGCAGAGCGACAAGGGCTGCATTCACGCGCAGAGCGTGGGAACGATCATTCAAGAACTGATCACCGCGATTGGCAACTACAACGAAGAACTGGTCAAGGCCGGCATCCTGATCGATTGCGATGGCCTGCACCCGAGCAGCAAAGGCGCTCGCGTGCATTTCTCCGGGGACAAACGCACGGTCATCGACGGGCCGTTCATCGAGACCAAAGAACTGGTAGCGGGTTACTGGATCTGGGAAGTGAAATCAAAAGAAGAAGCCATCGAATGGGTCAAGCGCTGCCCCAACCCAATGTCAGGCGATTCTGATATTGAAATCCGCCAGATATTTTCTGCAGAAGACTTCGGCGCTGAGTTCACTCCCGAAGCACGGGAACAGGAAGAACGTGTCCGCGAACAGGTCAAGAAAAACGGCTAACCGGGTATCCCGTGTAGGAGTTGCCGAAGGCTGCGATCTTTTGATCTTGAAAAGCAAAGTCAAAAGATCACAGCCTCGTTTCACTCGACACCTGCAGAATCGGTCAGTCGGGCATAGAGCGGATCTTGATCGTTCCCACGCTCTGCGTGGGAATGCCTCAAGGGACGCTCTGCGTTCCAGCTTGCGAATTTGACGCAGAGCGTCAAGGGCTGCATTCCTTTGCTGCGCGTGGGAACGATCATTCAACAGAGATCAGTTATTGAGCTCGACGTGATCCTGGGCTTGATTCACCGCGAGTTCACCCAGCATGACTATCTGTCTTAATTGATCGTTCCCACGCTCTGCGTGGGAATGCCTCAAGGGACGCTCTGCGTTCCAGCTTGCGAATTTGGCGCAGAGCGTCAAGGGCTGCATTCCAGTACAGAGCGTGGGAACGATCATTCAAGAGCGATCAGCTCTTGAGTTCGACGTGATCCAAGGCTTGATTCACCGCGAGCTCCCCCAGCATGACAACCTGTGCAATACCCAGTGCAGTCTTGCGCTGCGAGGTTTCCAGCGAGGCGGCGAAGTTCATCAGCATTTCACTGGCCGAGCCGAGGGTTTCGCTGGCGTTGGCGAGCAGGGATTCAGTGTTGTACCTGGGATTGGCGAGGTACATGGGTTCCGGCTCGTTGGCGCTGGACATGATATGGGCGCTGGGGTTGAGGTAGTAGTCGAGGGCGCGATCGGCGGCTTCGTGGAGTTTTTTACTGTCGACTGAGGCGTAGGGGGATGTGGTGTCGGCGTCTGATTCTGGGGGGTTCGGTGTTGGCTTTTTCATGGTGTAACTCCACTGGAAAATTGGAGCTGCCCCATTCGGTTTCCGGACGAAGAGGTGGCAGCTGTACGCAGGTTGGAAACCCGGGCAGCGGCGACCCGGACGACCCGAAGGTCCCCCGCGCACAGCCGCCATAACGGAGTGCACACATTCGAAGTGCGCAAGGATACGTTATGAAAGGCGTGTACGCGCCACTAATACCCGTCGGGGTTTCCAGTCCCGGTCGCTGATTTGGCAGCGACGAACACAGGCTAGAGACCCGACGTCCGACGGACAACCTGAAAACCTTGTGGGAACGTTCCGCAAATTCCAAACAACGTTTAAACATCCCGAATTGAAATACGCATATGTAGTAGCGGCCGAAGGCTAGAGCCGCGATCGGACGAACTTTTGATTTTGCATTTAAAAAACACGATCAAAAGATCGCAGCCTCGTGTCACTCGCCAGCTCCTGTCGCCAGTGCGTCGTCCGCTTGCAGAGTCAGTTGGCGGGTGATGCGCGGCGATGGCGGCAACCCGTATTTCCGCTGGTTCGTCGGCAAATAAACGACGGCTGAGGACTTTTCGACGCGAAACAGGTAGGGTGCGCAAAATCAAAGTGCCATCACTGGACCGCGTCGCAGGTTTTCATGGAGTTGTACACGCAATGAGTTGCTGGACCGTCCTTGGCCTCACGGCCGACGCCGATACGCGCAGTATCAAACGCCAATACGCTGCCCTGCTCAAACAGACCCGTCCGGACGAAGACACCGAGGGCTTCCAGCGCCTGCGTGACGCCTATGAGCAAGCCCTGAATTACAAGGAATGGGCGCAGGCCAGCGAGGACCACGGGGCTGATGAAGACGCCTGGGATTTGACCGGTCTGACCGTAGTCGAAGTCGACGCCTTGCAGCAGGCGACGCGCTCGCTGGCCGACACCAGCCTTGCACAATTGCAACAGCGCCATGCCCTCGCCGTTGAGCAGGGTTGCGCGCATATCCTCGAAGAGACCCTGCTGCAGCATTGCATCGAGCACCCGGATACATCGGCGCCGATGGTCGATTGGGCGGTGCAGACGTATCACTGGTTCAGTGCCTGGCAGCGGCTGGAACTGGACGAGGAATCCATCGAACATTTGCTCGATCACCAGCGGGAACGCATGACTCGACCGCTGCGTGATGCCCTCGAACGTGAGGACAGTGCGGCCTTTTTGCAGGCCTACGCACAGTGCGCGCAATACCTCTGGCTCGACGCTGAAGTGCACCGGCTGTGGTTCAACCTGTTCCTCAGTCGATTGCTGCTGGACAGCGAATACTGGTCCTCCACTATTTTCGAGCAGGTCTGTGCGGGCCAGGGCTGGCATTCCGGTCCGGCCAACCGTTGCCCGAAAGATGAATGGAAACGTCTGGTCGCGCGCCATGAAGCTCCGATTTTTATCGCGCAACAGCGTCAACTCGCCGAAGAGCCGCCCGCCACCGCCGAACACCGCGCCGCCCGCCTGTTGCTCGGCACTGGCCCGTTCAGCCAGCGTCGCGCATTGGCCAGACGCCTGCGTGAGAAAGATTGGGAGCATTGCCGACATTTGAGTTCGGCGCTGTATGCCAATCATCCGAAGGTCTGCGCAGAGATGCCCGGGGGCACCGCGTTTTTCTGGCGCGACTGGGAACTGAAACGCGGCGAATGGCCGACCTACGTTGGCGTGGTGCTGGCCTGTCTGATCGGTGCGTTTACTCATTTCATCCCGCTGGGGCTGCGCGTCACCGGGCTGATCAATATCGTCATGACCTCAACAATCGTGTTTGGCGTGATCGCTGCGGGTATCAACTGGCTGACGCACGAACTGGCGCACACCCATTGGCTGCTGGATGACCGCCTCAGCGCGCGGTTGTGGCCGGGTTTTGCCAAGGACGCTGCGCCGTTCGGCGTACTACGCGATCTGATTCCCTGCGCATTGATGGTGGCCGGACTCTGCTGGTTTTTCGGCCCCATCGCTGGCGTCGTTTATGCGGCCACGCTGGCCAGCGTGGGTTTGATTCGTCGCCGTCAGGTCAAGCCACACACGTCCTGGGAAAAGACCAACCTGCCGGTGAAAATCGGCCTGACGCTACTCGGCGTTGTCGCCCTGGTGCTGGTGCTAGGTGTGTTCAAAGTGGCCGCCAGCCAAGGCACGGTCAATCGCAATCAGGGTCTGCAACCCTGGGCGGAGCGTTTGTGTAGCCGGTTGCCGGCGAGTTCTTTCGATTGCGGCGCTCCGGCCACCCGCGAGCAGTGGTATCCCGCGGAGGCACGGCCATGACGTCGAGATTCATGTTTGTCAGCGGCGTCGTGGTCGTTCTGGTGGTGATGGGGCTGGCGAGCGCGACCCGACCGTTCCTGAAGCTCGACCTGTGGCTTGATCAGCGCGACTCAGTGGTGACCGCACAGGCCAACGCGTTGAGTCCGGTCATTGCCTGCGTCAACCGTGTCGATGTGCACTGGCGCAACGCCTACGACAAAAACCAACATCAGCGGCCAACCGCTGATGCGTTCGGAAAGTATATTTCCGAGCCTCAGGATTTCGATAACAGTGATGCCTTCACTGTGCGTGACATCCAGGAGGATACCTGCCTGCGGGATATCAACGAAAAGCTCGAGCTGCTGGCCTACCAGCCAGCGCTGTCGCAGAAAGTCCGTGACTACGCGCAAGCACTGAAGTGGGCATCGGTGATTTCGCCACCGACTCGACTCGATAAAAGTGCGAGCTTCTTTGTCGTCCCGTTCAACCAGACACCGCGAGTTCTGGCGCAAATTCAGACCGCCAGCAATGCCTATCTCAGCGCATCGACTGCCTTGAGAGAAGAACTGCTGCCACTGGACATCGCGCAGCGATCCGAACAGCTCAAACTTCTTGAGGCACGCGTAGGCAAGGAGATCCACTGGTCTCTACTGGCGTATATGATTCAGGCCCGAGAGACATTGGAGCGGCTGGAGGACGGGATGAAGCATCGCACCCTGACCCCTCAAGCCGTGGCCGAAACCACCGCTGATCTGCAACAGGCGTGGAATCGCGGTGGGCCATTCATCGGCCCGCGTGAGCCTGGTTTCCGTAACAAAGACGATGATGCGCGCGAGCTGTGGCGACACATCCGTGAGCCTGCGCAGCACTATCTCGAAGCACTGAACACCCTGCACAGGGATTGGAAGGACCGCGCCGAACCGCAACGTTTGAGCGACGACTATTACGCCGTCACCCGTGGCTACGACGCCTTGCTCAGCCACTACAACCGCCAGGCACGCGCCAATTTCTGAGGGTGTGCACAGGCCGGACGGTCCTCGCGGACAATCCGGCCTCGTGCGCTTACTTGGCTTTCTTGAGCTTCAGATACGACTGACGCAGGTCCGAGGCCCAGCCATCGATGACGGGTTTGACGTCATTGGTGCTCATTGCCTGCGAATCATTTTCCAGTGGTTTGCCGGTGCCTTTGCGCACCACTTGCGCGACGACCTTGTTATTCGCGCCATCGAGGAACACCGCTTCGGTGGCCAGGGTAGTTTCCTGATCACGAATACCGCTGGCGGTGCTGACCGCAGCGGCGACCAGCGCAATCGGAATTACCTCGTAAGCATGCAGGCCTTCGGTGGAGCTGCTCACGGCGGTGATTGCCGCACGCACCACAATCACGCCCGGGCCAGGACCGGTGGCCAACGGCAAGTCTTTGCCGATCTCACGTTTGAGCGCCTGATCGTAGTAGGAAGTGATGCCATTGAGGGTTTGCTGGGAGATTTTCGCGGTGGGTTGCGGTTTCGGGTAGAGCTGAGTCGGCTCGATGTACACACTGGTGAATTTCCTGACGTCGACCTTCGGATCGATCCAGCGCATCACCTCGGCACCGGACGGGGATTTGGCCTCCTTGAGCTGGCTGTAGTCTTTGAGGAATCCTGAGTACTCTTTCGGGTCGACGGTTTTGCTGGAACAACCCACCATTGCGACGGTGGCAATGCACAGAGTGCCCATCATCACTGCTAGCTTCATGCTGTAACTCCTGTCAGAAGGCCGAAAAACTTTGCCCGGGGGAATTACAGGTATAGCTAAAACTTCAGTAATTGCGATTGCACAGCACAATATTCACGCAAKGCTGCGCGGCGGATCACAAGCGTCATTTGAAAGACGTCGAGCATCCGGCAATGCTGCATCGAGCGCTTGGCCATTGGTGAGCTTCAAGAATCCGCTGCATTGGAACAAGCTGAGCCAGAACGCCCGCAAGTGTTGTTGCAGGGGTGGAAGAAGATGAACATGGGGGATCCGGCGCTTAAGTGACCGGCTGGATATTGTCTTCCCTCACCCTAGCCCTCTCCCAGAGGGAGAGGGGACCGATTGGGGGATATTCAAGAGTTCCGCCGACTTGAGCGATTGCCTTTGAATCCATAATCGACTCGGTCTTTCACGTCAGTGTCGCTCGCCAGACACCTCGGTCAGTCCCCTCTCTCAGAGGTAGATAGAGGGGACCGATTGGGGGAGATTCGAGAGATGCACCGACGTGAACGATTGGCTTTGAATCCATAATCGACTCGGTCTTTCACGTCGGTGTCGCTCGCCAGACAACTCGGTCAGTCCCCTCTCCCTCCAGGAGAGGGTTAGGGTGAGGGGCTTTTCAGGGGTTCACCCCGTTACCAGGACGAAGTCTCACCACTGCGCAACGCCATCTCCCGCCGGCTGTTGATGTGCATCGCCTTGATCAACGATACCGTGCCCACCAGCAAAATCGCCGCGCCCAACAGGAAGTCGATGTTGTACAGCTGAAAATCCTGCACCGGCCCGATCAGCAGCACCCGCACGATCGCGGCGCCCAACAGCGTGGCAAGGAAGTCGATCCCCGGTTCATTGCGGTAAAACACCAGCAATAACGGCAGGCACAACACCAGCAGGAGCAACAACACCACAACCTTGAACGAGCCTTTGCGCTCAACGCTGAACGCACATTCGTGCGGCCCGTAAGCCTTGTAATCCTCGTCGCGGATCATCGAGGTTTTCTCGTTGATGTAGTCGACGCGGTTGTACTTCTGGATCGGCGTGAAGGTGTTGGACATCTCCATTAACGTGGTGATGTTCTTGAAGCGCAGGTCGATGCGCTCGCTGCCCTTGAGGTAATAGAGCACCGGTTTATAGCCGTAGCGATAGCTGTCGAAAGGGAATTCGGTAACCTGACCCTGGACACCAATCGGGCGCGGTTCAAGTTCGGCGTAGGCGCTTTTGTTGGTGGCCGACAGGTTGCGGCTCAGCGGCTGCACCTTGACCTGCTCAAGGAAGATCGGCGTGACGCCGAATGACCACTGCAACGGTTCCAGTCGCAAACGCAGTTCATTGCGAGCGAGGTCGTAGCGGTTGAAGGTGCGTTCGGAAACCACCAGGGAACCACTGAGCATGAACTCGCCGCGCAGGTTATTGGTGACGCGCAAGGTCAACTGGTCCTTGCCCAGCAGCGCTGCTTCCGTAGTCGGTGGTGTGCCACACCACGCGGTGCTTTCGCCGACGCCGCCGAGCTGGCCGTCGCGGTTTTCCTTGAATACATAAAAGTAACTGGCCCACAGCGTCACCATTAACAGCAACGCTGTGAGGCCGAGGATTTTTTTGCCCGGACTCACTGATCAGACTCCCTTCTTCGGTTCCATCGTCCAGCCGAAAACCCGCTGGCGACGGCGACTCTACCAAAAGGCCACCATCGACCCAAGGGAAAATGCCCGATTCAGGAGGTTTCTAGGGGTTTCCCCGGTGGTAAAAGCCAGATCAAAAGATCGCAGCCTGTGGCAGCTCCTACAGTTGAACTCATGTAGGAGCTGCCGCAGGCTGCGATCTTTTCAAGCGTCAGCGCCGCCGGAACAACGGACGTGGTTCGATGACTGAGCGCCCATACAGCACGCTCATCCCGGCCAATCCTTTCAGTGCATCCTCAGCCGATTTGTCCTCACGCACCGCGAAACTGTCGAACCCGCACTGGCGCATATGGCTGAGCTGATCACGCAGCACATCGCCAATCGCGCGCAACTCCCCTGCCCAGCCGAACCGACTGCGCAGCAGATACGCCTGACTGTAAGCACGCCCGTCGCGAAAACTCGGAAAATCCAGTGCGATCAGCGGTAAAGAGGCCAGCCACGGCACCAGACTTTCAACCTCATCGTCGGGGCCGAGCCACACCGCATGAGTCGACGGTGATTCCAGCCAATGCATCAGCGGCAATATCAGCAAACCCTCCGGCCTTAGCGTCGATGGTTCGCGCATCAACGTCCACGGATCGTCTGTCACTATCCGCGCCACGCCCTGCTCCAGCCGCAACAGATTGTTCATAGCGCCGCCTCCAGCGTCTTCGGATAGACCCGTTCCTTGAACGGCTCCAGGCCGATCCGCGCGATGGTGTCGACGAACAATTCCTCGTGCTCGCGATAGCGCACAAACGTGCCGATGATCCGCTCGATCACCTGTGGCACCTCGGCGGCGCTGAACGACGGGCCGATGACTTTGCCCAGCGCGCTGTGTTTGCCCTGCGCACCGCCGAGGGTGATCTGATACCACTCGCTGCCGTTCTTATCGACGCCGAGGATGCCGATATTGCCGATGTGGTGGTGGCCGCAGGCGTTCATGCACCCAGAGATATTCAGGCTGATATCACCCAGATCGTGCAGGTAATCAAGATTATCGAAACGCGCCTGAATCGCCTGGGCGATCGGGATCGATTTGGCGTTGGCCAGTGCACAGAAATCGCCACCGGGGCAGGCAATGATGTYGGTCAGCAGGCCGACGTTGGCGCTGCCCAGATCGTGTTTACACGCCAGTTGCCACAGCGCATAGAGGTCGGTTTTCGCCACGTCAGGGAGGACGATGTTCTGCTCATGGGCAATACGAATTTCGCCAAACCCGAAACGCTGCGACCAGTCCGCCACCGCCAGCATCTGCACACCGGTGACATCCCCCGGCGGCGAAGCCATGCCCGGTTTGGTCGACAGCACCACGCTGGTGTAACCCGGCACCTTGTGCGGCTGCACGTTGCGCGCGACCCAACGGGCAAACGCCGGGCTTTCGGCCAGGCGCGTGCCGAAGTCCAGATCGGTGTCGGCCAGGGTCTGATAAACCGGCGGCACGAAGGCGCTGGCGACCCGTTGGTATTCGGCCTCGGTCAACTGCGCCGGGCCGTCCTTGAGGTGTTGCCACTCCTCTTCGACTTCCTTGGCAAACGCCTCAATGCCCAGTGCCTTGACCAGAATCTTGATCCGCGCCTTGTATTTGTTGTCGCGCCGGCCGTGGCGGTTGTACACCCGCAGCACGGCTTCGACGTAAGACAGCAAATGCTGCCACGGCAAGCCTTCGCGAATCTGCAAACCGAGGATCGGCGTGCGCCCCAGACCACCGCCGACGATCACTCGCAGAAGCATCTGCCCATCGCGGCCGGGGTAAAGGTAGAGGCCGATGTCGTGCATCATGATTGCCGCGCGATCCTGCTTGGCCGAACAAATGGCGATCTTGAATTTGCGCGGCAGAAACAGGAATTCCGGGTTGATCGTCGACCACTGCCGCAGGATCTCGGCCAATGGGCGCGGGTCGATCAGTTCGTCCGCCGCGACCCCGGCGAACGCCTCGGTGGTGATGTTGCGCACGCAGTTGCCGGAGGTCTGGATCGCATGCATGTTGACCTGCGCCAGACGCTCGAGGATATCCGGCACCTCGGCGAGTTCGATCCAGTTGAACTGCATGTTCTGTCGCGTAGTGAAGTGGCCGTAACCACGATCGTAATCACTGGCGATGCTCGCCAGTGTGCGCATCTGCTCGGCGCTCAGCGTGCCGTAGGGAATCGCCACGCGCAGCATGTAGGCGTGCTTCTGCATGTACAGGCCGTTTTGCAGGCGCAGCGGCAAAAACTCCTCTTCGCTCAACTCCCCGGCCATGAAGCGCTCGACCTGATCGCGGAATTGCGCAACACGCTCGAACACCAGCGCCCGGTCGTAATCATCGTATCGATACATGCCTGCCACCTCATCAGTTATTCCTGTGGGAGCGAGCCTGCTCGCGAATGCGGTGTGTCAGCCAACAATGCAGTTGCCTGACACACCGCATTCGCGCGCAGGCTCGCTCCCACAGTTTTCTTCAGAGCACTATGACGAAGCGGCGCAGCACGTTACAGATTCACCTGAACTCATAAAAACCATATCAGGGCGCGGCAGAACGCCGCAGTCAGCCCTTCAATCTGATCCGTACAAATCAAAGATTCCTGAGCCTGTTTTGTTTCTGGTGGGGTTTCTACAGTGCAGCTCATGCCAGACCGGGTGGCCTGGCAAGACTTTGCAACCGTGGATGAACTGACCATGAGCACAGCAACAATCGGACAGGCTTACAACTACAAGGTCGTCCGCCAATTCGTTATCGCGACGGTTTTCTGGGGTGTGGTGGGCATGGCGATGGGGGTTTTTATCGCCTCGCAACTGGTGTGGCCAGAGATGAACCTGGACCTGCCGTGGACCACCTTCGGCCGCTTGCGCCCGCTGCACACCAGCCTGGTGATTTTTGGTTTCGCCGGCAGCGCGCAATTTGCCGCCAGTTACTACGCCGTGCAGCGCACCTGCCAGGTGCGGCTGTATTCAGACAAACTCGCCGCGTTCACCTTCTGGGGTTGGCAATCGGTGATCGTGATCATGCTGGTCACCCTGCCGCTGGGCTACACCACCACCAAGGAATACGCCGAAATCGAATTCTCCGGCGCGGTGTGGATGGCCGTGGTCTGGGTCGCTTACGCCATCGTGTTTTTCACCACTGTGGTGCAGCGCAAGACCAAACATATCTACGTCGGCAACTGGTTTTTTGGTGCGTTCATCCTGGTGATCGCCATGTTGCACGTGGTCAATCACCTGTCGATTCCGGTGGACTGGTTCAAGTCGTATCCGGTGTATTCCGGCGCCACCGATGCGATGGTGCAGTGGTGGTACGGGCACAACGCAGTGGGTTTCTTCCTGACCACCGGGTTCCTCGGCATGATGTATTACTTCGTGCCGAAACAGGTCAATCGGCCGGTATATTCGTATCGCTTGTCGATTGTGCATTTCTGGGCGCTGATTACCTTGTACATCTGGGCCGGCCCGCACCATTTGCACTACACCGCGCTGCCGGACTGGGCGCAGTCACTGGGCATGGCCATGTCGCTGATCCTGCTGGCGCCGAGCTGGGGCGGGATGATCAACGGCATGATGACCTTGTCCGGTGCCTGGCATAAGTTGCGCACCGACCCGATCCTGCGATTCCTCGTGCTGTCGCTGGCGTTCTACGGCATGTCGACCTTCGAAGGGCCGATGATGGCGATCAAAACCGTCAACGCCCTCTCCCACTACACCGACTGGACCATCGGCCACGTCCACGCCGGCGCGTTGGGCTGGGTGGCGATGATCACCTTCGGCGCGACCTATCACATGGTGCCGAAAGTGTTTGGCCGCGAGCAGATGTACAGCACGCCGCTGATCAATCTGCACTTCTGGCTGGCGACCATCGGCACGGTGCTCTACATCGCTTCGATGTGGGTCAACGGCATCACCCAGGGCCTGATGTGGCGGGCGATCAACGAGGACGGCACGCTGACCTATTCGTTCGTCGAAGCGCTACAGGCCAGTCATCCGGGGTTTATCGTGCGCTTTGCCGGCGGGGTGTTCTTCCTCACCGGGATGTTGTTGATGGCTTACAACGTGTGGCGCACGGTGCGGGTGGCCGACATTTCACTGGCGCGCAGTGAAGCGCAGATCGCCTGAGGCAGGGAGTCGCGCGTGATGGAGATTTTCTTTGATGTGTTGGGCGTGATGTTTCTTTGGCTGGCGGTGGAGTACTGCTTGCGGCGGGAGACGGCGGACAGTCTGGATGAAGCGAGCATGGTGCCGTTTGCCGATGACCCCGAGGTGGCGCGGCGGGTTGAACTGGCTACCGGGAAAACCGTGAAAGCGGTGGCGCCGGAAGACGCCAAACCAGGCTGGATCAATCTTGAAATGTGAGAGGAATCAGTAGCGGAGGGGCCTCCCCTCCGCTGCCTGCACATTTTGCTCTGACAGTCCGCCTCCGACAAACGGTAGATTTTTCGTATTTTCCCTGTCAGATCTGACAGTAGGCAGGTGGCAGGTTTGTCTTTATGTTGCTAACGAGACGGCACTCATAGCGCATCGTTTTCCAACGTGCTGCCAAACACTGCCACATGACCATCGGTATTGACCAGTCAGAACCAGGGAGCACCAAGATGAGAAACGCCCTCCTTTCATTGCTCCTTGTAACACTATTAGGCTGCTCACCCATCGCCACCCAGTCACCGGTCGAGCAAGGTGTCAGCAATAGTCCAAACGTAGCAATGACAGGTCCGCAAGTGGTCGAGCTATTGAACCAGCTCTACAACTCCAAATTCGTGAACTGCCATGAGTCAGCCAATCAACCGGCTTTTCTCTGTTCCGGGATCATTCTTCGAGTCACGGACAAGCAGCCTGGCGAAACGCATCACGTATGGAACCCAAGCCCAACCTCAGTCAAGAACGGCGGAGTATCGTTTTCCTTCCTCAGGGCAGACTCGAAATTCGGCCGTCTGGCCTGGGGCAAAGGCAATGGATTAATGTTGTACCCCATCTTCGGTGCGCCGCAAGACAAGGTCGATCTGGACGTTTTGTGCTCCTTTCCCATCGATGGCTGGACCTGGAACCGCACCACCCCCTGTGGTCCACACGCCTCTTTTCCCGCGACAAGCCAGCGTTGCCGAAGTGCGGGTGTGACCACCGCCGAGCAATGGAAAAGCGTTTGGGATAACTCGCCCAACAGTCATCACATTCGACAATGTGGCTTCGACGTTTCCGAGGCAACCGGAAGGCCGGCTGCAGCGGCTTTTTACCAATCGGTACGAGCCCGCACAATGTTGAGCCAAGTGTCTGCACATTTCTCCGAACAGAATGAAATCGTGATCAAGACCTGGCCACAGAACCTGCAAAACACCTTGCCTCTGATGGCCTTCTTTTATATCGCCGGGGGGGACAATGCCGGGTTATCTCAAGCCCGAGACAATCAGAAGGATTTCTATGATTCCACTACTTCCAGAATCTGGGTGCCGGTGATCCGTCTGTATCCCCCATCCACATCAGCCCACGATGCAACATTCCAGTACGTTGACACGGATCAGTTGATCAAACCCTGATTCAGCCCGTGCTGCTCACCGTGCCTGCACTGCAAACGCAGCCAGTAGCGTCACCGCCAGATTGGCCTCGTCACGTGTGCAGGACTGGACCAAGCGAGGGCGATGGTGCTAGCCGCGTTCACGCGGTATCAGACTCTGCAATTGCAGCGCCAGAAAATTTGCATCAAATACAAACGTGTCGGGATCCTTCAACCCATTGGTCTTGCGCCACTGCCACTCACCGTCTGCCAATCCCACCAGGGAAATACTGCCGTAACGTGCCGCCGTAAGGCCCATCACCGCCAGGGAAATCTGCCCCGCGCTGCCCATCACATCCGGCACGAACTCTACCGGTTTGCCGGCAATCACGATGCTCAGCTTTTCCGTCTTGAAGGTCGAGGTTTCCACCGGCGTGCTCGGCCCGAACGCGACATACGTCTCACGGCTGACTTCCAGCAGATTGGGCATTTGTACCGGCGCAAGCCATTGCTCAATGTTGCCGAACAACTCGATGATCCGGGCGGCCCACGCCGCCGACTGGGTCTCGAACAGTTGGGCCTTGTGCGCTTCGCTCTCGGCATAGCGGCGAAGCATATCGCCCAGTTGTTGTACGTCGTCCATTGTTGCACTCCTCGGCTCAAAGCCTGCGAACTCCGATAGTGGCAGATCAACGTGCTGGCGTACGGTTAACCACCGATTCAAGCTCCGCATACGCTTAATCCAGACGAACGGTAGGATTTGCCCCCTCCACCTGTCAGATCTGACAGTAGGCAGCCAGCGACAGAGGGTTTTAGATAAACCCTCGAGTTGCTTGAGTTCCGGAGAAGCCGCATGACCGTCGATAACGGTAAAACACAACCCCAAGACATCGCCCCTGTGATAATTCCAGGCTGGGTTACAGCCATACAACATCCGGAAAAGCCACATGGCGGAGTTCCCCTGTCGTTGCACAACAGTGGCTTTCTCCAACTGCTAATCGATCCATGGCTCAACCATAGCGCCTATGACGACGCAGGCATATTGCTCGGAACCTCGGATGTCGCGGTGATCAACAAGGTTACCCAGCCGGGCGAGGAGAATCAGCGGTTCAACATGTATCTACCTGCCGCACTATTGARAAACGACATCAACCTGGTACGCCTGCAAGTGACCCGAGTCGGTCAGGATCCCGAAACTTCGGAGGCGCTGAAAGTGCTCTATTACACCCCGCGCCCCGGTGACCAGATTTCGGGGGGTGGAGACAATCCCAATCTGATCATGAGCCTTCCGGCCGATGTCATCACCGACGGCATCGATGCCGGCCGCGCAGAAAAGGGCGTGGATGTGACTCTGCGTTACATCCATATGCGCGAGCGGGACATCATTACGCTTTATTGCGATAGCCTGGAAAAAGAGCATGTCGTCAGCGCGGCGCAAGCAGCGGCAGGCAGCGTGGTATTGAAACTGGTCGCCATCGACTTCTGGCAGGACAACCCCAAATTCGCCATGCGTTTCAGAGTCACCGATCAACTCGGCAACTCTTCCGGCCCCCAAGCCATCTRGTCAAAAACCACGTTGATCGATGTGCACTTACGCCGACAACCGGAGCTCGATCTGATCAGGCCCAAGGTACTGGAAGCGAAAGAGTCCGGCGGCACGCTACTGAACTTCATCAAGGATTTTTATGAAGCCAAGTTCGCCACGGCAGAAGTCAACTACACAGGCTCCGACACAGGGCAAACGGTAAAAGTCCAATGGCTCGGACGCAACTTCACCTACACCACTGAGGTGCAGACTGTAAAAACACCTGGGGAAACGTTGCATTTCCAGATTCCGCGCCTGGAGATCATCGACACTATGGGGGGCGGTGGTCGGGCAGAAGTAACCTACACGGTCAGATTGCCCGGCACTACCGATGACAAGCCCTCTCGCGATCTGAATCTGGCATTCACCGAGCAGAAGCACCTTCTAGGGCAACCCACGATCAATACGGACAGAACCAATTTAAGGGTTTACTACCCGACACTTGAAGCTCCCTACAGAGTGCGTATGGCGTTGCATGGTGTGACCACCCGCTATAGCGACGAGGTGGACATCGTCAACGAGTCTTACACCAACTTCCCGATTCCAGCGGCGTGGATCACAGAGAACCGCGGCAAAGACGTGATGTTCAACTACACGCTCAAACGTACCGGGACCAGTGAGCCACTGATCTTTTCATGGTGCCTCAGGGTGAGGCTCTAGCGAGTTACGAGGCAGGGCAACCGCAATCAAACCGACATTTCTCATTACCCTGAACGGTGAAGAGCAAATCATCATGCGCCAAATAATCGGTTTCATATTAATCGCTGTGTTGTTCGGTTGTTCCCAAGACACCCGGCAACTGCCGGCGCCCACCATTACCAATATAGTCCAGAGCATTGATGGGCCTGCCATTGCCGCACGCCTTTCAACCCTGTACGACCGCAAGTACGCGAACTGCAACAACTCAAACTCTCAACCTGCGTTTCTCTGTTCAGGCGTCATAATCAGAGTCACCGTCAAGGATCCTGACAACAAATATAAAGTCTGGGAACCGAGCCCGACTTCGGTAAAACAGGGCATGGTGACATTTTCCTATCTGCGAGCAGACTCCAACATCGCACGCTTCGCTTATGGTTATAACAACGGCTACATACTCTTTCCGATATTCGAAGCGCCCACAGACAAGCTTGATCAACAAATACTGTGCTCTTACCCGTACGACGCTTGGAGTCACACTCGTGGCAATACCCCTTGTGCAGCACACGCGAGCTATCCAGCGCAAAGCCAGCTATGCCAAAACGCGGGCGTGACCACCGCAGAACAATGGTACGAAGTCTGGAAAGTGCCCGGCGGCAGCCCCAATCAACGGCAATGCGGCTTTGACGTCAGGGATGAACGCAATGCATTGGCCGGCCCGGCGTTCTATCAATCCATACGCGCCAGAGGGCTGCCCAATCCGCGCAACGAGAATCACAACGAAATCCAGATCAAGACCTGGTGCGACCCCACCAGCGCCAACCCTGCCACTTCATGTAAACAGTCCTTCCCTGCCAACAGGTTTCCGATCATGGCGTTCTTCTACTTAAACGGCAGCGCGGGCCTGGCGGACGCCCAGTACAACCAGCGTGATTTCTATAACTCGACCAATCCGAAAGTCATCGTACCGATCATTCGTCTGACGCTTGCCAGTAGTGGCACGACTTTTACTTACATACAGGCCGATCAGGTGATCCTCCAGTAAGCCCATTCCAACTCTAGTTGAAGGAAAAGGAAATCATCATGTACAAAATAGTCGCATTCTTGCTGATCGGTTTGTTGACGGCATGCTCACAGCCTGCATCGCAATCACTTGATGTAATCGACGCGAGCGCAGTGCAGAGCCAGAGAATGGATGGCCCGGCTACCGCCACTTATCTCACGACGCTCTACGCCCGCAAGTTCCCCAATTGCAACAAAGTGGATTCGCAACCTGCCTTTCTATGTTCAGGGGTGATGATCAGGGTTACGGAAAAAGACCCGAACAATACTTATAAAGTCTGGGATCCGAGTCCGACCTCGGTAAAAAATGGCGGAGTCAACTTCTCCTATCTGCGTGCTGATAGCAACTTCAGCAAAATGGCCTGGGGCAACGCCAATGGCTACATGCTGTATCCGATATTGGAAAGGCTTGCCGGCACTGACCAGTTAGCAGTGCTATGTGCGTATCCCATGGACTCTTATGGATGGTATCGCAGTGCAACCGCCGTTTGCGTTGCTCACCCTTCTTACCCGAAGAGTGGCCACTGCCAGGATGCAAACATAACCACCGGCGAGCAATTCAAAGCGGCTTGGGATGGCGCTCCTGGCGATCAAAACCGGCGTCAATGCGACTTTGATGTCAGAGACGAACGCAACATGCTCGCCGGCCCGGCGTTTTATCAATCGCTGCGCGCCAAGAGCTTGTTAGGGCAAACAGGCTTCGCCCAATGGAACGACATACTTATCAAAACCTGGCCTGCCGGCAAGCAAAACACCTTCCCCATCCTGGCGTTCTTCTACCTCGGTTCGAGCACCGATCCCAAGCAGCTCGCCGATGCGAAATACAACCAACGGGATTTTTATAACTCGACCAGTGCGAAGGTGATCGTTCCCATCATTCGCGTGGAGTTGGCCGCCAGCGCGACCGGTACAGCGACGTTCACCTACTCCGCAGCAGACCAGGAAATCAGATAATGAGCACTGTTCGCACAATCTCTACAACGTTCGCAATGGCTGCCATCGGCCTGACGGCACTGTTGAGCTGGCCGGCTCATGCGCAGCCAAAATCGGACGACCCGGATAGCTTCATTCTGACGGTCGAGCGCTGCGTAAAATACATTCAGAGCGCGCATTGGGTGTATCGGGAATATGAATGGACTTTTTCCATCACACCCACACCTTGTGCCAGGAAAACCCTCCCGGAAGCCACGCCTTTTATTTGGGATGAGTTGACACGTGATTATTCCAACAGCCGCTATTGGCAAAATACCCACGGCATGCGCCACCAACTGATTTGCCACTTGGCGATCGCGCGCGATAAACCCGAATGGAATCTCGAGCCGTGGCGTCCGGATGTCGGATATGCCAAGACACTCGCCGCCGGTTGCAATCACGTCATCCCGTTACCTGAGCCTGCACCATGACACTTGCGTAAAACTTCATCGTTACAGTTATTTTGCTGCTGGCATCCATCCTTTAACCCAAGGAAACTCGGTGCAGGCCTGTCTTCACTCGCGTCAGGCCATTGCCCGAGGAACTTCAATGCGCACCATCGGCCTGATCGGCGGCATGAGCTGGGAATCCAGCGCCGAATACTATCGACTGATCAATCAGCAAGTCCGCGATCGTCTCGGCCCGTTGCGCTCGGCGCAAATGCTGATGTACAGCGTCGACTTCGGCCCTGTCGAACAGGCCCAGCACGCCGGGCGCTGGGACGATGCGGCGGCGATTCTGGTCGATGCTGCGCGCAGGCTTGAAGCGGGCGGCGCGGAATGCGTGGTGCTGTGTACCAACACCATGCACAAGGTCGCCGAACAGATTCAGGCGGCGATCAGCATTCCGTTTCTGCACATTGCCGAACCGGCCGCACAGGCGGCTCTGAACATAGATGCACGCACGGTCGGATTGCTCGGCACCGCATTCACCATGGAACAGGATTTCCTCAAGCGACGCCTGGTCGCCAAGGGTTTGACCGTGTTAGTGCCGGACGAGGCCGAGCGTAATGAAGTCCATCGGATCATCTACGACGAACTCTGCGTCGGCGTGATCAGCGATCAGTCGCGACAAATCTATCAGCGGGTCATTGAATCCCTGACCGCACGCGGCGCGCAGGCGATCATCCTCGGCTGTACGGAAATTGGCATGTTGATCAAACCCGAACACAGCGCCCTGCCCCTGCTCGACACCACCGAACTGCATGCACAGTCGGCGGTGACGTTCGCCCTGGGCGACTGACTCAGGTTTTCGGACGACTGCGCAGACGGGCCATGCTCAGGGTGTCGACCCATTGCCCATCCCGCACGGCGTAGTCGCGGAACAGGCCTTCTTCCTCGAAACCGAACTTGCGGTAGAGGCCGATGGCCGCTTCGTTATCGGCATACACGGTGAGTTCGACGCGGTGCAGATTCATCCAGTTGTCGGCAACCTCCAGCGCCGCCGCCAACAGCGTCGAGCCCACGCCTTTGCCCTGCCACGCCACGGCGACGCCCATACCGAAACTGCCGGCATGCGCCCGGCGCATCCGTGAATGAGCCTCCAGCCCCAGATTGCCGATCACCACACCCTGATGCAGCGCAACCAGCTTCACCGCCCGTTCGTTGTCCGCCAGCAGGCGCTGGCGCCAGACCTCAACGGACTGAAACGGCATCTGCAGCACCTGACGCGCCACAGCTGGATCGTTGTACAGCGAAGTGATGCCCTCAATGTGCGATTCGTTGAAACGCTCGAGGTGGATGGCGGGGTTGTGGTCTGGCATGGCGGATCCTTCCTGGATCGATGTGTGGCTGACCACTCTAAACCGATAAACCGCTGTCTGGCGAATATCAAAATGTGGCATCCAGCCTGATGGCGACAGCGGTTTGTCAGCGACATGTTCAATGACTGACACCGCACCTTCACGAGCAGGCTCGCCGGCGTAAAAGCCCTGAAGCGAGTCCGGCTATACAACCGTTCGTCAGAAACCCGCCCGCACCTGTCAGATCTGACAGTAGGCAAACGTCCTGCTCAGGTGTTTGATCAAACCATCCCGGCAGTCCCGCGTATCAGGCCGCCCGACAAAGGAAGGTGCTTTCATGACAAACGATAAAGTGAACAACGCAGTGCTAGCGCTCTATCCCGGTCAAATCGACGGTGCGACCACAAATGTAATCAGCGACCCGACGCCGCCGCCAGATGTGCCCGTGCAAGGTGTGCCGTTGAACCTGTTCCTCCCCGTGCTCAATCTCAACGGAGTGCTGGCGGGCGCAGTGAAACTGCGCATCGATCCACCGCCGGTCGACAGCAGCGACGACATCAATGCCATCTCCTTCTGGCTCAACGGAAAAGAAATCCAGAGCACAACGGTCACCCCCGAAAATCGCGACAAACAGTTTTTATTTGATGTATTCCAGACCGACTTGCTGGACAACGTCGTCAACAAGATCCTCTATAAAACGCACCGCCCCAGCGGCAACACCGGGACTTCCACAGAGCTATGGGTGCTGTACAGCGACACCCTGCCCGGTGGCAACGATGTGCCGGAAGACGATGGCGATGAACACCCTGACCTTGAACTCAACTTTCCACCCGAACTTGGCGATCCACCACGAATTGGCAAGGRTGAAGTCGAGAAAGGCGTCACCCTTACTGTCGACTATCCATACACGAAGGCCTACGACCGGATCACCCTGGAGATCCGCCGCGAGCGGTTCTCTTTCACCGTCAAACCGGCGGATGTTGGCAAACCTGTTCCTCTGTTCATTGATTCAGACAAGTTTCAACTGGTCGGCAGTCTGGATGCCTGCCCGTTCTCCTACACCGTGGTCGATCAACTGCTCAATGCTACTCACAAGCGACGCTGGTCGAAGATCAGTCGAGCGGACATCAACCTTACCCAGTTGATTCTGGACAAGGCGATCCTGCGTGAAGTCATTGATGACGACATGGATGTGCCCGAGATCGTAGATCTGGACAAGATCCTCGGGGATTCACTATTGGTAGTGGTACCCYCCAAAGCAGGTATCCATAAAAAGGGCGATGAAGTTGTGGCGATTTATCGGGCCACCCAGCCCGATGCGCAATGGGAGCTGAATGGAATATTCGAAGAAAACTTCGGCGTGTTGCTGCCCTGCGTTATGAAACTGGAAAAAAGCAAAGTCGTTTCGGGCAGCAAGATTCAAGTAACGTACCAGCTCAAACGCAACGGCGAAGTCATTGGCGATTCAAGAGTGGCCAAGGCTGATGTGATTGGCGGCACAGTCGGTGATGACAAACCGGTGATCTCACTGATCACCGGATCGCCGAGTGAAGAAGAAATTCCTGATGGCGGTAATACCGTAGAAACCGCTGTCACGTTGACCGGCGTCGCAAAAAAAGGGGAAAAAGTCGAGGTGTTCAGCGGCTCCGTGTCCCACGGCAAACCCGATGTCGATGGCGTCACAGGTATCTGGACGCTGCTCATTCCGGCGCTGGACGAGACAACATACGTTTTCGTGGCGAAGGAGCTGTATGGGGCGGGACAGAGTTCCGATGCCTATACGATTAATGTTGTGGCCATGCAGCCGCCGGTGTTGTTGGCACCCGCGGTCAATCCGATCGATGTGCTGGCTTACGAGCAAGGCGTCACCTTGCGCGTCGCGTTTGCGCAAGCATTGCCGGGGCAACAAGCGCAACTCAAGGAACGTGATCCGTTGCCGGGGAGTGAACCGTTTCCAGTGGTGGCGCTCGACCCGGGCAAGCAGGCTGACTTTGCGCTCGGCTCGGCATTTCTGGTAGCGCGCCGGGGTAGCAGCAGAAGGTTTTATTGGACGTTGATCAGTGGCGGCAAGCCGATTGGCGATTCGCCAGATTTAACGTTGGGAATTAGTGCCATCGCCGAGAATGATCCGCGGTTGCCGACGCCGAATATTGCTGGAAATACTGGTCGGGAATTGAAGGTTCAGGAACTGCTGCCCGATGCGCGAATTCTTTCGGCTCACATCCCTCTGCAACGACTCAATCACCCGCTCTGGATAACCTGCGAAGGTATTGATACCAACGGCAAGCCAACAAGCACCGAAGTCAGACGCGGAGAGCCGAACGAATCCGCTGAGGGCATCTCCTTACTGGCCCCGTTTGAGTGGTTGAAAACTCTCAAAGACCAAACTGAGATGAAGATGCTCTGTGCGATTAACCTTGATGGCGTTAAAGACAACGCGATAGCAGTTCCACTCCCGGCTCGTATTTACGTCGTCGAAGCGTTTATTGAATTACAGCCGACAATTACTTATGTACAAGATTCAAGTGGAGCGGAGATCACCAATGGCGGCATGACACACGATACCTCTGTCACCTTCCGTGGAACTGCCAGTATCAATCAGACAATTCAACTTTATAATGGTGAATCCACGATAGGTCCTGTAGTGCCAGTTGAAGCTGACGGCGAGTGGATTCAGGCAATCAGTGGGCTGACCTATATTGAACACAACATTACTGCGATGGCTTTGTATGGAAGTGGAATCAGCTCAACTCCACCGTGGACTTTCAAAGTTACCGAAGCATATGTAGAAGAAAATTTCGACGAATTACAAGATCAAAAAATAACGAAACCTGGCGATAGAGTAGAGACGCCCATTTTGGTCATCGAGAGAATATTCTCGAATTCGAACATTGCTGATTTGGCAATTCGCGCGACGGACATATTAGACCCAGGTGAAATGAGCGAAAAAGTACTTTATATATATTCTCAATACAATGGTGGCGACCTTTTTAGCCTAAACCTCAAAGCCCCCTACAAAAAAGTCACTTTTTGGCTAAAAGCACACAGATTCACACGGGCGCTACACATAAATCTCAAAAGAGGTTCTTACTTGATACATAGCGAATCAATATCGATAACTTCCTTTGGAGTCCCAATACTTTTCGAAGTTCGTGCGCCAGAAGATTTTATTCAAATTATATTTAACACAAGATCAGCATATGATGAATTCCAATTAGATCATTTTAGATTCTACAAATAACTTTTCACCTGAGATCCCACCGATCGCTTTCGTGTACCTCAACTGCGCCGAAGCCCTAGCCCATCAGGCCCCCACCGCCATCCGCCCTGAACTCTGCGGCTCCGGTTTCTGGCAGCGACGCAGATGATGAAGAGTCTGGCCAGATTGGACATCTCATCCGCCAAAGGCCCCGATGTGCAACAACTGGAGCATGCCACCGCGATGTTGTTGCGCGATGACTGTAATGTGATGGGCCGGCAGATTCGGTTGCGGATTTGAGGCTAGTACTGAAACCTTTGTATTTTGGCTGTTCAGTCAGGTTTTCAGCGGCTGGTCGGGCGCTATCGCGAGCAGGCTCACTCCTACAGGGGAATGCATCACGGCTGGAACCACTCCTGGCGTTCGTTGAAGGTGTGGTGGATGAGGTCGGTGAGGGTCTGCACTTCGGCCACATTCTGCGAATCGGCATTGACCGCCAGCCACGCCTGCAATTGCATCGGTTCCTCGAACAGCCCCGGCAGTGCGATCAGACCTCGATCAAACCGGCTCATATACGCCGGCAACAACCCAATGCAAGCGCTGCAACGAATCATCTCCAGCATCAACTCATAAGACTGCATCTGCACCACCCCGGCCAACCGCTGTTCAACCAACTCATTCCACGGACGAAAGCTGTCGATCTGCCGGTCGTGCTGCCATTGCACCAGCATGAAGTCGGCGAGGTCATCGGGCGTGTCCGGCCGTGCAGTGACGCGGGAGTAGCGTTTGGCGATGTGTGGCAGGTAATCGAGGCGTGCCAGCGCTTGCGGTTCGCTGGTGGCGAAGGTCGGGCCGGGGTGCGGGGTTTCGCCGTGGGCGAGCCAGAGGACGATGTCGGCGCTGACCGCACGCAGCGACAGTTCGCTGTCCAGCGCGATGATTTCCAGGCGCACGCTGGCGTTGCGCCGCAGCAGTGCGATGAGATCGCGGCCGAGGATGTCGTGGAGGATCGATTCGGCGACGGCGAGGCGGATCAATGGTTGCTCGATCACCGGCAGTTTGCGTTCGTTGGCCAGCGCTATGAGTTTGGCCTGTAGCTGTTGGCCTTCGTGGGTGAGGCTCAAGGCGCTGCCCTGAAAGCTGAACAGGGTGTGTTGCAGTTCTTGTTCGAGCTGGGCCAGTTGTTTGCGCAACAAGGTCGCGCGCACGTTGAGGCTGCGCGCGGCTTGCATGAAGCAACCGCAGCGGGCGCTGACCAGGAAGTATTGCGCGACTTCGCTGTCGATGGTGGCGGCGTGTGCGAGCCAAGGTTCGCTGTGGTCGTGCGGCCAGTGGTAATCGTTGGTGCCCGGTCGTCCTGCGGGTTCGGTGAATGACATCGATGACTCCCTGTCGATCTTTGTATTTGTCTTAACGCAGCTCCCTGTAGGAGTGAGCCTGCTCGCGATAGCGGTGTGTCAGTCGACGCGAGCAGGCTCACTCCTACAGGGGGTTTGTGGTGAAGGTGAAATCAGTGTTTTTCCTCCAGGACTTTGTTGAGTTCAGCGCCGTCGATGCTCAGCGTCGCGGTGTTGAGCATGCCGTCCAGGTAGGCTTGGGCGATCTGTTCCTGACGCTGAGCACGCAAGGCCTGGGTCAGTTGATCGCGCAGTTCATCAAGAGTTGCGGCGCGCGCCGGTTGTTGTTCGGTGAGTTTGATCACGTGGAACCCAGCGGCGCTTTGGACGGGATCAGAGACTGCGCCAACCTTGAGCCGCGCCACGGCGCCACGCACCTCCGGTACCAGTTGCTGCAACGGTTGCAGGCCACTATCACCGCCGCGTTCAGCGGTGACGCGATCCTGCGAATACTGCGTCGCCAGTGCAGCAAATTCCGCCGGTGTCGCCTGCGCTTTCTTGCTCAGCTCAGTGGCCTGCTTGCGCACAGCCTCAAGACCTTGCGGATCATTCACCCCAAGGAAAATCTGGCTGACCCGATACAACGCCGGCGTCTGCCAATTCGCTTTGCCCGCGTCATAAGCCTGCTGCAATTCAGCCGCACTCGGATAATCCGCCGGTACCTGGCTAACCGAACGCAAGTAATCACGGAACACGATCTGCTCAGTCGCTGCCCGAGTCTGCCGCGCAACCTCGGGACGCTGCGCCCAGCCCTGCGCATCGGCCTGCTCGAGCACCGCTTTCTCGGCCAGACGTGTGCGAATCCAGCGCTCCAGCGCCTCACGATTGCCGCGCAATTGTTCGCGGGTTTCCGGCGGAACTGTAGCCAGCAACGCCTGAAGTTCCGCAGGGGTTACCTGCTGATTACCCAACCGCGCCACCGCCGGCCCCGTTGCAACCGCCGCTACGGACGACGATTGCTGGGCGGCGACCGGGTCACTGCCCGGCCGCACCACCAGCGCCACGGCCACCACCAGCAGCGCCACTGCCGCAGCGCTGATCACCATGGCTGGCTTCTTCACAGCGCGACTTCCTCTTGCTCGGCGACAGCCGCTTTAGAAGTGGATGCTTGCGCTGCCTGAGTGAAATCACGCAGATAAACGATAAATTCCTGCAACAGGCGATCCCACAATTCCAGGTTGCCGCGCAGGTGATCGTTGCTCACGCCCGCCGCCACCACTACATCCATTTCCATCACCAGAAACTCGCCCTGCAACGACAACCGCGCAAAACGACGGCTCGCGTTCCACTGCTCGGCCACACCCTGTGGCAACTCACCCTGCACCCGCAGCGCACAGCTGAAAGTGAAATCGACGTAGCTGCCCTGCTCCACCGCCGGATTACCAAAACGCACGGCGTAACCAATGCCCTGGCTAGCGCTGAGCAACTGGACGATGCCGTTCTGCTCGGTTTCGTTGACGCGATAACCGGCGGCTTGCAGGACTTCGGTCAGGGATTTTGGCGATACGTGGCTGATCAATTGAGTCATTGTTTCTTCCTTGTTTGTCAGTGCGTGAGCGCGGCTTGCGGCGCGTCGAATTGAGTCTTGTAGAGGTCGTCGCCAAACCCCTGAGCCAGTTCATCGAACTTGACCCGGGCACTGCCCGCGAAGGGCTGGCGGATCTTCATCACCTCGGCCACGTCGATGTTTTCGTAGGCGGTGAGGATCTGTTTGGCGACGCCGTACATCTGCTGATTCTTGACTGAACATTGCTGCACTTGTGTGTCACGTTCAGCCAATTGCGCTTGAAGCTTAGACCGTTCTGCCTCTTTGGCTCGGGCCATGACCAGCAACTCGTCATAGGCTTTTTTGAACTTGCCGGTCTGCTCGGCGCTGTCCGCTACCTGTGCCTGCGCCTGGCTGTGCAGGCTCTGCTGCTGCCCGGCCAGTTGCTCAGCGACGCCTTTGGCCTTGGCCAGTTCAGCGACCAATTGCTTGATTTGCGCCTGCGCAGCCTTGGCTTCGTTTTGCGCCGCCAGTTGCGCGGCGCTGGCCTGGGCCTGCTGACTTTGCAGGGCCTGCAACTGTTGCGTGGTGCTGCGCAATTGCGTGCGCAGGCGCTCTTCCATGCCTTCGGCATTCACCCCGGTGGCAATCAACAGCCCGAGCCCGAGCAACACAAATCGCGTTTTCATAACCCTCTCCCGGCGCCTTAGAAGCGCGTGTTGATCTCAAGCTGCAAGACGTCGATGTCGAATGGCGCGCCGTACACCGCTTCCGTACTCATCCAGCGACCGGTCGCGTAAACGTTCTTCGCCAGACCATAGTTGCCGCCGATGAAATACCCCTTGGCATTGGTGCCGCCGAGGTGGAACGACGAGTCGTTGAAGCCGTCCGGCAAGGCATCCGGCTGGATGTACTTGTAGCCAGCGAACATGTTCCAGTCGCCCTGCTTTTTCAGGTCCAGCGCGCTGCCGAGAGTGAACTGCACCATCCACGCATTGGCGCCGCTTTCAATGTCGCCGTTGCTGTCGAGGTTGTTGACGATCTGCCCGGCCGAACGCTTGCGCATGTCGCCTTCGTCGTAGGCGAGGTTGTGGATGTAGTTGCCCTGGCTGCGCAGTTTGAAATCTTCTGGCAGGTCGGCATCCCAGACCATGTTCAGATCGAGCAGGTTGAATTCCGAAGCGAGGCCAACAAACTGCGGCTGCGGCGTGGTGGTCGGGTTGAGCGGGTTCGGCGTGATGTCGCGCAGCAGGAACACGCTGTTGCCCTTCTGCATGAACGCTGCGCGGCTGCCATCGCTGTCGCAACCTGGCGCGCCGGCCCACGGTTCGCAAGGGCTGGAACGCTGGCCTTGAATGTCGTCGAAGCGGTAGTAAGCCAGTGCGCCTTTCAAACGGTTGTTGCTGTTGATTGCCCACTTGGCGCCGATCTGCGCGCCGTACAGCCACTTGTTGTCGCTCTCTTCCTTGTCGAAGCCGTTGCTGCTGGCGGTGTCGTTGGTGTAATCCACCGGGAACGCACCGACGGTGCCGAACACGCCCCAATCGCGGTTGAGTTTGTGGTCGAAAATCGCTGCCACACCGTCGAAGTTCAAGTCGTTGGAATAGAGCATGTCGGTGGACATGAACGGGTTGGCGAAACGCCCGCCGGTCAGGGTCAACTCATCGGTCGGCTTCCAGTTCAGGTAACCCTGATCGAGCCAGATGTCCTTTTTGGCGAAACCGCCGCCGAGGCTTTGTGTGGTCGATACCGGGTTGTTGTCCGAGCCGGTGCCGATGCGAATGCCGGCAGTCCATTGCGGCGAGATCTCGGCTTTCATGCCCAGCCGTGCGCGGATGCGGAACTGGTTGGTGCGGTCTTCGCGGGTGTTGAGCAGTGGCGGCAGATTGGTGCTGCTGTTCGGGTTAACGTCGTACGGGCCATTGTTGTTGAGCTTGGCGAAGTCGACGATCTCGTTGCTGTTGCTGTCAGAGTAGTAGCGCGATTCATCACGCAGGCGAATGTCGCCGTCGAAACTGATGCGCGCCGCCCATTCCGGGAAGCTGTTGGGCGCGGCCCAGTTTTCCTGTTTGGCGGTGGCCATGACTTCGGCTTTGACCTGGTCGCGGATCTGGTCGCGCACCGCTGCCGGCACGTATTGCACACGCACGTCACCCGGCGCAGCGACCGGCCCGGCCGCGACTGCGGTGGATGCGGCGGCCTGTTTGGCCTGGGCCGCTTCGTTCTGCGCCTGAGCGATCAGCGCGTCGGCCTTGTCCTGTTTCAGAATGCCCTGCTCGACCAGCAAGCGGATCAGATTGATCGTGGCGTTCTCCGAGGGCGCAGGCGCTGCCACGGCCTGACCGACCAGGGTCGCAATGACCATGCCGACCGCCAGGGACAATCGATTCACATTGGAAATCATCTGCACACAACTCCTTTTGGCAAAGCGTAAATAAGTGAATTAACCCGGACGCCGCCCTTGCAGGGACAGGCGCACAGGCAACGTGATGGAGGCCGGTGGCCGTTCGCTCAGCGCCGGCGCACCGCGTAACGCGGCCAGCACTTGCGTATCAATTTCGGGGTTACCGCTGGACTTGATCAGCTCGACCCGGGTGATTTCGCCGACGCCGCTCAGCCACACGTCGGCCTGCAGCGAGAACGCGAGGTTGCGCAGCTCAGGGTTCTCACGCAGCAAACGCTGGAAGGTGAACGCCAGAAACTGGCTGTACGTCCCCGTGCCCAGACGCCCGCCGCCGGTCCCGGCCATGCCGCCGCCCTTGCCCGCGCCGATATTGAAAGCGTCATTGCCGGACTGCGCATCGCCGTCCATTTGCATCGGGTTGGCCAGATCGTCCGCCGGCGATGGCGGTGCCTCTTCCTCGGGCTTGACCTCTTCTGGCTCGGGCGTTGGCTCGGGCTCGACGACTTTTTCTTCGACCGGGGTTTCCGGCTCCGGCGGTTTTTCTGGCGGCGGAGGTGGCGGCGGTGGCAACGGAATGATCGTCGGCACCTTCGGCGCTTCGCGGCGGATGCCGCTCATGTCATTGGCCCACTGCCACAGGAACCACGCGGCGAGCGCGCCGATCAGCAAGCCGGCGCCCCACTTCGCATAACGCAGCGCTGGTTTTTTCACCGGCAGCGGCTCGATCGGGAGTTGTGCGGTCATGACTCAGCCCTGACTCGGTTTGCCGGTGACGAGACCGACCTGGGACAGTTCGAGCCGGCGCAACAGATCCAGCACTTCGATGACTTTCTGGTATTGCACGGTCGCATCGCCGCGCACGATCACCGGGAAATCCGGTCTCTGCGCCTTCTCGATGCGCAGGCGTTCTTCCAGTTCAGCCAATGTCACCGGATAGGCGTCGAGGAACACCTGGCCGCCGTCGTTAACCGAGATCGCCTTGGTCTTGGCCTCGGACAGCGACACGGAGGCGCTGGCCTTGGGCAGGTTGATCTGGATCCCGGAAACCTGCGCGGTGGCGGTGAGGATGAACATCACCAGCACCACCATCAGCACGTCGACCAGCGGGGTGATGTTGATGCTGTCCACCGCGGCATCGTCATCATCGTCGTGGGAGGCATTTACAGACGCCATGTCAGTGCTCCTCAGGCCGGTACGGAGTGGTTGGCGTGATGGCCGCGATGCGACGCTTCACTGAACTGGCTCTCGCCGTGCATCTCCGCCAGACGGGTGATGAACTCGTCGACGAACACGCGCATGTCGGCGCTGACTTCCTTGTTGCGGGTGATCAGGCGGTTGTAGCCAAACAACGCCGGGATCGCGACGAACAGGCCCATTGCCGTGGCGAGCAAAGCAGCAGCCATACCGGGAGCGATGGCGTTGATGTTGACGTCGCCGGCCATCGCGGTGCCGAGGAACACCACCATGATCCCCAACACCGTGCCGAGCAGGCCGATGTATGGGCCGCCGGCGATGGCGTTGGACAGGGTCGAGAGTTTCGAACTCAGTTGCTGGTTTTCCCGGGTACGTACGCCGTCCATGGAGCAGCGGATCGCTTCGATGGTGGCCGCTGACACCGACGAGGTATCGGCGCCCTGCTCGCGACGGGTGCGGATCTCTTTCACCGCTACCAGATACAGACGCCACAGCGACGAATGCTGCAAACGCTGGGCGAGTTGCGCGTCGTCGGCGAACATCTCCAGACGCGTGCCGACCTTGGTGAACTGCACGCGGAAGTCTTCGTTGGCGGCAGACACGCGGCTGAGGCTGCGGTTCTTGCGCAGCATGATGATCCACGACTGGAACATCATCAGCACCAGCACGGCGATGATCACCCAGGCATCGATTGGCACGGCGTTGAGCAGGAAACCGAGGCTGCCGAAACCGAAACCGGACTGTTCTTCGTCGACACCGTAAGCCACCAGTTTCGACTCGGCACCTTGCGAGGTGGCGTCGGCCAGCAACAGTGCTGCCGGACGTGACACTTTCGACAGGCGCAATTCGTCGATAGCGCCCACGAACGGCTGAAAAGGACCTTCGTGCACGTCAGCGCCGATGGCCATGACCGAATTGAAGGCCGGCATCGCCTGGGCAAGCGTGGCGGCTTCGCGACCATTGATGAACAGGGTCACTTTGGAACCTTCAGCAGTCAGCGCAACGTGCTGCCATTGGCCCGGATTCAGCGCTTGCGTAGCGACGGCGCGTTGGCCATCGATCTCCACAAACGGTACGCCTTGGTTCGCACCGATCAGCAAGCTGTTGGCGCCTTCGCGACGGGCGAGAATCAGTTGCTCGCCATTGGCCTGATCCAGACGCAGCCAGGCACTGAAGGTGAACGCACTGCCAGCGTTGTGCTGCAGCGATGGACTGGCCGGCAGCAACAGCGGCTGACCGCTGAACTGCAAGGCGCGCCCGACTACGCCGTCAATCGCCGCGCCGGTCGCGCTTTGTGCGGTATTACCGTAGGCGGTGGTGTCTTTGGCCGGGGTGCCAGTGGCGCCGTCGAAGTGATAGAGCGCGGTGTAATTAGGGTCGAAGGTCAGTTGGCCGTTGCCGGTGGCCGGCGCCTTCTGATTGCCGTAATACATCCAGATGTCCTGGCGCTGAGCGCCCTCGACATTCGGCACATCGACCCAGATCAGCGCCATGCCCATCAGCGCATCAAAACTTTCGATCTGGTGGTTGAGTACGGTCTTGTCATCGGCGGCGACAAAGCGCAGGTCCGCGCCGTCCTCTTTCACCCCATCGAAGGTGAAGTTGCCGGTGTGCAGGCGCACCAGCAGCGCAGTGCGGCCAAGAGCCTGATTGATCGCCGCACCTTGCGGCGTGGTGTCGACGGCGATCTGTTTGCGGTAGTGCCAGTCGTCCTGCCACCAGGCCTGAGCCGTGGCCGGGAGCACGAAGCCCAGGCAGATAAACAACGAAAGAATGAGGCGCTGCATGAACGTGCTCCTTGTCAGAAAGTGGCTTGAAGGTTGAAGTGCAGGCGCGATTCCTGCTTCGAGGTGTTCGGCCCTTCGAGTAGCGGGTAGCCCCAGTCGAGACTGCCGGACAGCCATTTGCTCAGGCTGGCGCGGGTGCCGAGGCCGACGCTGGCCAAGGCGTAATTGGCGTCCTGGTCCGGCAGTTCGTCGCGCAGATACAGTTGCGCGCCTTCGGCGAAGGCATAGAAACGCCAGTCCTGCATCCATGTGCCGGCGTACTTGGCCAGCGACGGCGTGCGCACTTCCTGACTGAGCAGCAAGCCGTCATCAGCGGTGCGTTCGGCAGCCAGATAGCCACGCACCGAGGTCGCGCCGCCGGCGGAGAATTGTTCGTTGGAAACCAGTGGCCCCGAGGCCAACTGGAAAGCGGCTTTGCTTGCGCTCTGCCAGTCGCTGTCGAAGGTCCAGGTGTAATTCGTGTCGCCCTTGAGCACAGCGAAACTCGGCTTGGCGCGGTAGCGCTTGTAGTCGAAATCTTCGTCGGAACTGCCGTAGCCGAAAATGCTACGAGTGGCGGCTACCAGGCTCAGACCGAGGCCGAGCTGGCTCTTCTCGGTGTAGCGATAGCCGTTGTAGGCGAAGGTGAACGGGGCGTATTGCAGCGGGACTTTGTCGCTCTCACCGGACAGGGTCAGGCGTTCGTCGAAGTCCTTGAAGTCGATGCCGGCCGACAGCGAGTTCGACCAGTTGCCGCTCGATGGCAACGTGTAAATCGCCGAGACGCCATAGGAATGGCCCTTGCCCAACACGTTGCTGCCGCCGATGGTGGCGACGTTGCTATCGGACTGGTAACCGGAGAACTGCACGCTCCAGCGATCCGTCAGCGGCGCGGTATACGAACCCGACCAGACCTTGGCGTTGTCAGTGTCCTGCGGCGCGGTGAAGTAAGTCAGGTTGATGCTGTGGCCGAGTTGCCAGAGATTGTTGTAGCCGAGGCTGGTGACGGTGCGCAGCTTTTCGGTGTCGGCGCTGTAGTCGTTGTTGAGGCCGACGCTGGCGGTCCACGGGTTCTGGTCTTCAACCTGCAAATCGACGTCCATGGTGCCGGGGCGCTGGCCTTCGCGCACCAGCGGCATCACCTGGCGGCCCGGGGTTTTGTTCAGTTGCGCCAGTTCACCCTGAACCTTGGCGAAGTCCGGTACCTCGCCCTCCTTCAACGCCGGCACGTCGTCGCGGATATCGAGCGGCGAATAGTGTTTGGCGCCGACCACACGTACCCGGCCGACCTTGGTTTCGCTGACTTGCAGGTAGACGATGCCGTCGGCGACGGCTTGTTCCGGCAGCTCGACGAACACCGATTGATAGCCGCGTTGCTGATAGGCCTTCTGCAAGGCGTCCCGAGCACCTTCGATATCCGTGAGGGCTTTTTGCGGGCCGAGAAACGGGTACACCGCCTCTTCAATCGCGCGTGCATCGAGTACGGTGTTGCCGCGCACAAAGTACTCGTTGACGTCGACCAGACGCTGGGCTGCTGCGTTGCTGGCAGCCTCTTCGGCCAATGCCGGCTGCGCGCCCGCCGTCACCAGCAGCCAGCCCCACAGCGCCAGCCGTGACTTGAAAATCGGTTCCACACTACCCCCTGAATTCGCGATGACCTGTTGGCGTTTCGAACGCCGCGTGTATGGCTTCAATTGCTGGCTGTCGAGGCGCAGGCGTGTTTGCCCAGCCACGTGTGCAAAAGCGCGAAGTTCAACGAGAACTCGGGCATTTGCAGCAACGCGCCGCAGAACACTTCGCCGATGATTTTTTGAATGAGCAGCACCGCGCGCGGCTCGTTGAGCAACGTGGCGATGTCGCGACTGAGGGCGTTGAAGCTCCAGACTTTCTGGTTCAGGCCCAGGCCAACGAACCAGCGGAACAGCAGGTTGTAATTGAGCTGTTCATACAGTTGCTGTTCGCTGGGCACCGAATACAGCAGTTGCAGGAGCAGGATGTGCATCACCGTTTGCGCGGGTATCAACATGCCCGGCTCGGCATTGAGGTCGTGCAGGAGTTCGCGGTGGGCGTCGAACAAGTCGTCGATCTGCGGGCGCAGCAACACCAGCGAATGGCCCGGCGGAATGTAGCTGGAGACCTCTTTCAAGGCGCCCTGCCAGTCATCCTGCGAGACGATCCAGACCCACGGCGCGCCGTAGCGATACACCGAAACCGGCTTCTTGCGCGCGGCCTCGACGATCTTCGACAGGCGTTGATCGAGTTCCTGCATGCCCACTTTCGAGTAGCGTTCCATAGTCCCCATTGCCTCACTCCCGGCGTCCCGCCTCGGCTTGTGAAAAGCGCCCCATTGGGCCCCTCAAGCGCGTTACATAGGCATGACCGGACTGGCGATGTGCTACCGAACTTTTGTCATAAAAGCTTCATTACAGGATTGATAGGGATTTAACAGACAACACAAAACCCTGTGGGAGCGAGCTTGCTCGCGAAAGCGGTGTGCCAGTCAATTAGAAGGTGACTGACAGGACGCCTTCGCAAGCAAGCTCGCTCCCACAGGTTTACCGTTTTATTTGTATTTGGCTTTAAGTCGGCCCGGGATGGACTCGAGTCAGGGGCCAGCACATATCGAATAGGTGACTTAACGAAATATCGCGCAGGCGCCACACGGTAATTCAGTCCCCCATTCAAGTATGGCTAGTCGTTCTTCAAATGAAAGAATCCTTTTACTTTCAGCCTCTCCGGTCCTGGTGGAACCGGAGAGCCTTTCAACTTCATATCCATACTGAAC